>SLMF01000130.1 GCA_007133715.1 Planctomycetaceae bacterium | reverse complement strand
GGGTCTGGCTGTTCCTGGGCGGGGCGACGTCCCTGCACGTGCTGGTCGGCGGCTGGGCTTGGGTGGGAGCGGCTTGCGCCTGGATCGCCTGCGGCAGCTACCGCCCGCGACTCCGGACCATCGCGCCGGCCATCGCCGCCGGACTGCTGCTGGCCTTGCCCGGCCTGCTGATCGGTTTGTCGCTCAGCTGGAATGTCGACCCGGAAACGGTGCGCAACGCGAATTTCATCTACGTGTATCGTCGTCTGCCGCATCATCTGGTCTTCCACGCGTTCCCGCATACGTTCATGGCTCGCCATGCCCTGCTGCTGGTGGTCTGGTTGGTCGCCAGCTGTTTGAGTCCCTGCCGGATGACGGCGTGCCAATTGGGCCAGCGGCCTCTCCGCGGGTTCGTGGGCGGAGCGGTGGTCCTGGCTCTGATCGGGATCGTGATCGACCAATCGCTGCTGCACCATCTGTTCCTGGCCGCCTCGCTCCTGAGATACTACTGGTTCCGTTCCTCGGATGTGTTTCTCGCGGCCGGCGCGGCGATGGCCCTGGTCGGCCTGGCTTATCGCTGGCGGGATCAGCGTCCCCTGGCCGCCCGAGCCCTGCTGATCGGACTCGGGTTGCTGGCCGCCGCCGATCTGCTCTGGACTCAGTACCAACACCGCCAGGACCTGCGACCGGGGGCCGAACGCCAAATGCTGCCCGCGTGGCCGGATGAACCGCACCGCACCCAACAAAAGTATGCCGACTGGCGAGCCGTCTGCCAGTGGATTGCCGAGCATACGCCGCCCGATGCCTTGTTCATCACGCCGCGTCATCAGCAGACCTTCAAATGGCATGCCCAGCGTGCCGAGGTGTTTGCTTGGAAAGACGTCCCTCAGGATCCGGAATCGTTGATGGAGTGGTGGGAGCGGTTGCGGGAATTGTATCCGCGGCCGGTGGTGCGGCAGGGACTGGTCTGGCATGGCGAGGAGCGTTTGCTGGAATTGGCACACCAGTACGGTGCCCAGTACGTCGTCTTGGACCGGGACTTCAGTCGCCGGGCCTTGCGCTGGCCGCGAGTGTATCCGCCCCAGCCGGGGATCGTGAACTCCTATCAGGTGTACCGCGTGCCAGACCAGGAGCCCTGCCCGGATCATGGGTGACTTTTTAGAACAGGCGGCTGACCTGTTCTTTCTTTGCCGATCCTTACGCTGATTTACGCCCGTTGCGAGCCGATCCCCAGGACTTCGCGGCAGTAGCGGATTCCCTGCTCCAGATCGAATCGCTGCTGGGCTCGCTCCAATTCCTGCGACTCCGGCCCGGACGGCCTTCCGGCGGGCAATTCGTAGGGGCGGCCCTGTTTGGCAAGGGCCAGGAAACGCGCGAACTCGTGGGCCGGCATGGCGGGGAACCTGGACCAGAAATCCGGGGACAGGTAGGCGAATTCGATGGGCCAGCGGTACGAGATGATCTCCAACGCAAAGGTGCTTGTCGGACACAGTTCGCGAAATCGCTGGACGTATGCCGGCCAATCGACAACGCCCGTTCCCATGTTGGTCCACATGCAGCGCGCGCCCGCGGGGACTTCCCAAATGGCCGTGTCCCGGAGGTGCGAGGTCACCACGTAGGGGCCCAAGATCTCCAGATTGTACTGCGGATCTTCCAACGACCAGGCGGCGTTGCCCGAGTCGATGGTCGCGCCGACAAACGAGGTGCCGGCTTCCTCGATCAGCTCGACCAGTTCCCGCGCTTGCATGTCGCCGGCATGGTTTTCCACGGCCAAAGTGACTTCCGCGTCTTCCGCTTCGCGTCGCACGGCGCGCAATACCCGTACCGTCTCTTCGATGTGACGTGCGATCCCGCCATCCGTGTCGCGGTCCCGACGACTGCCCAGATAGCAGCGCGCGATGCGACAGCCCAAGTGGGCGGCCGTGCGGATCAACAACCGGGCATGCTCTTCAGCCGGCCCCCAGCGGTCGGCGTTGTACGAGCCGGAAGTCGGGCAGATGCTGCCCGTCCCGGCCTGCAATTCGATCCCGGCACGCTCCGCTTGGTCGCGAACGGTCTGCAGGTATTCCGGTTCGAAGCTTTCATAGACATCCAGATCGGACAGCAGCAAGGAATCCAGCTGGAGCGAGGCCGCATAATCGATCAACTGGGGGGCTTTCCACTGGAAAGCTCGAATCGAGAAATTGTCGATCCCCAGCTTCAAGTCCGCCCCGGCCGGTGCGCTCCCGCTCGCTGGCCCGGCCAGTTGGGACGCCGCCAACGCTCCGATCGAAGCCAAAAATTCCCGCCGATTCCCGCTTGCCAAGGACGTTTGCATGACCTGCTCCGCATCGATGATAAAAGGTCGGGGCCAACCGTGTGCTTTCAAAAACCCATCTTACCAATTTACGGCGGAGCGTCCAAATGCCCGAGTGCCCTGTGCGCTGCCTCGTCTCGCACCCCGCCACAGCAGTCGGCGAAAACGGTGAATTTTACAGAACGTTCGAAACTCCCAGTGAAACCGGCACTCCCAGAGACGTCACCTTTTCCGGGTCCACCGATACGCCCAGTCCCGGTGCGGTCGGCAGATAAGCTCGATCACCCCGAATGTCCAGCGGTTGGGTTAACACACTGGCCGTAAGAAACTGAGGCCCGTTCAAGGCGGCGGGCCGGTCCAGTCCGTAGGCGCCGTACAGACCCAGGCTGGCGGCCAGGGCCAGGTCGGGATCCATCAGGCCGCTGCCCAGCCACATCAGGCCGTGCCGCTCAATCAACTCGATCTGCCGACGGTTCGAGAGCAAACCGCCACAACGTGCCGGTTTCATCGCCACGCCGTCCAACATGTTCAGCTGAACGAACTCCTCCAACTCGACCGCCGAAACCACGCCTTCATCCATCAAGATCGGCAGGGCGCCCTGTTTCTTCAACGCCTGGTACCCGCGAAAGCGGTTGGGCCGCAGGGGCGATTCCAGAACATCCACGCCCGCGTCTGCCAGACGGGGCGCCACGGCCAACGCCGTTTCGACGTCGTAACCGCCATTGGCATCGGCCCACAAAAAACCGTGGGGCGCTGCCTCACGAACGCGGCGCGCCAACCGCACATCAAACTCCGGATCCGGGGCAACCTTGATGTTGAAATGGTGATACCCGCGCTGCTGACCCTGTGATAACTGATGCTCCAAATCGTCCAGACTCGCGACATTGATGGTCCAACTGAGGGTGATCGATTCCAATGACGAGCGGCCCCACATCTGGGCGAGCGTCTTTCCCTGCAGCTTGCCGGCCAAGTCGTGCAGAGCCAGGTCGATTCCGGCTCGGGCCAGCGGCATCCCCGTGCTGAAACCGGGTGCGATCGCCTGATCCATCCGCCGTTCCGCCTGGTCCATCTGCAACGGGTCCACACCCATCAAGTGGGGAGCGAAGTAATCGCGGATGGCCACGGTGGCGGTCTCCAACGTCTCGTAGCTCCAACTCTCGATCGGCACACTCTGCCCCCAGCCCACGGTGCCCTCGTCGGCCGTGATCTTGACCAGCACCGCCGCACGTCCCGCGGCGGAACGGCCCGTGAGGAATTTGAAGAAGCCCCGGGTGGGATAACGCAAGGGGAACACGTCCACGCGATCGATTTTCAATGCCAACTCCTGGAACGCGTCGCACATCGAGATCAAAAAAACCGCCTGGGGGGGGGGCGGGCGATGCAGAACCGGGGGCTACCACCATTCCGCTCCGCTATTTCTTTGCCGACCCCGGGCTTCCGACCCCATGATCTGCCGCCCGCATGGGCAGGTCGTTTTCATTTTTCTTGGGGGGGTACGCGTCGGCAAAGGACGGCCAGCACGCGCTTCTTCTGGGGAAGCAAGATCAGTGTAGCCGACTGATCCCCGCGCAGGTCCATTTCAGCTCGCACATGCTCGGGACGTATTCGAACACCTCGTTTTTTGATTTCCAGGATCCCGATCTGCCGTTGGCGGATCGCCGTGCGCACCCGGCGCAGATTGAACGGCAACGTCTCGATGACCTCGAAACAACTGATTTCGGGAGCGTTGATCAACTGGTCTTTGGTCAAATACGGGATTCCCGGCGAAATGGCCGAAAGCTGGAATTTTTCCGCCACCACCCCGGTCAGGTCAGCGGCCAGCACCGCAGCATGGGGTTCGAAGACAAACGGTCCGACGCCATCGCCGACCGGCACTTCCTGGCCCGGCTGGCCCCGCACCGTGAACTCTTGGTATGTTCCATTCGGAAACACGGTCGCCGCCCTTTGGCCGGGATGCCGAGCCAACTCGCCGAACCAAGCGATTTGTTGACGGCACTCGCCCCGGTTCCCTAGCCATTCGAGCTCGGCCTGCTCCCGCCAATCCTCGGGAACGACGGTCGCCGGCGCCATCTTGATGGCGCCCGAGGGATTCGACTGTAATAATTGCCGCATGGCCTCCAAGTCCGGCTCGTATAGCTTCAAATCCGTGGTGCGGCGGCGATGCGGACGCCGGTCCGGATCCATGTGCCAAGCCGCAAAGCCGTCCAGTTCCGCAGTCGCCGCATCCGTGACTTGTATCGCTGCGACAGAACGCCCCAACGCCTCGAGGTTGGTCTCAGCCAGCAAAGCCGCCACATCGTCGCGATCCACCGCGGTGGCTGGACAGCGACTGGCCAAGGCCAGCAGGTCACCGCCGATGCCGCAACAGAGGTCGGCAACCGCCTCGTTCTCGGGAAAACGCCGGGCCTTGTAACTCGCCAATTGCTCGTCCGTCGCCTGTTCCAACAACTGACGTGTGAAGAACATCCGATCCGACTGACTGAACTTGACCCGCGCGCGGTACCGTAGTTGCGACTGTGCAATCAACATGTGGGTCCGCGAGGCCCCTAGATCGCGGCGCAACTGGACCGTCGTGGACAACAGCGATTCCGGATCCCTTTCGCTCTGCACAGCGATCTCCAGCCATCGCTTGGCTTCGTCACTGACCAACCAGCGGAATTCGTCAATATTTTCAGAACTGGGCAACGTTTCCATTGTCGACAGGTCTTGTCTCGCATCTTAGATTGGGGAAGATAGAAGTCATCATGTCCAAACCAGCAGATATTCTCGCGGTCTATCTCCATTTGGCAAGCGCGAGCCGCCGCCGAAAACGTCTCCACGTCCGAGATCGTTTGTTGGTGGTTGCGGCGTCGATCGCTGCAATGGCGCATCTACCCCGAATTGCGGCGCATTGTAGACGAACGATTCTGGAACACAACCCGCAACACCTGATCCGGCGATGGAATACGGTGGAAGAGGCTCTGCAGAACTCGGATTTTCTGCATTTGCTGCGCAGCATCCAACGCCGATACCCCTTGGAAAAAGCGGAGAACCTGTTGGATACGTTGGAAATCGACCCTTCTCAAGAGCGATTCACATACTACTCGGACGAGGAGTATGCGGCCGCTTTGCTGGGCACCACCCTGGACGAACTGGAGAACCCGACCTAAAGGCTCTCTCGGAAAACGCGCATTGATCGAAAGGAACCGGACACTCATGTGGATACGATCTGTACCGAACTTTCATAGTTTTTTGTTTCTTTTGGTCATTTGGGGAGGTGCGCACAGGGAAGGGGACGTCCGAGCGGGGGAAGGTTCGCAGGCCGACAGACTCCGCCCTCCTGAAGGCATTATCTTGCCAGAACGCGGTATCAGCTCGCACCGTGGTTCGAATCATACCCATCCGGAGAACACGCTGCCCGCCTTTCAGGAGGCGATTCGAGCCGGTGCCCACCAGATCGAGCTGGATGTCTATCTGACCGACCACGGGGATTTGGTGGTGATTCATGACAGCACGATCGATCGGACGACGGATGGCCGCGGTGCGATCCAGCAGATGACGCTCGACGAGATCCGGCGTCTGGATGCCGGTGGCTGGAAGGACGCGCGATTTTCCGGTTTACGGATTCCGACGCTGGACGAAGCCTTGGCGATTATGCCCCACAATATCTGGCTAAACATACATCTCAAGGGGGGTCACGAGTTGGGCGTCGCGGTGGCGGAGAAGGTCTTGGAACACGAGCGGGCTTATCAAGCTTTTCTCGCGGCGGGCCGCGACGCGGCGAACGGTGCCCGGTCAGTATTCCCCGAAATCCTGATCTGCAACATGACGCGACGCACGGACCTCGATCGCTACGTGGATGAAACGATCCAACACGGCGACGCTTTCATCCAGTTTCGAGCCAGAGACGGTAACCCCACAGCGGCGCAGATCCACCGTTTGAAAAAAGCCGGGGTTCGCATCAATTACTTCGGTACCAACGATCCGGACCAACTGCAAAGCTTATATGAACTGGGCATCGAGTTCCCGCTGGTCGATGACCTGCAGCCGATGAGCGACCGGGCTGAAGAACTGGGCATCCCGCGGTGGGAACCGGTCTTTTTGCCATAATTTCTGGTTTCCTGCCCTTCCTTCTTTTGTCGCACGCTCCACAGATAATCACTTTGTGGGGGTGGGATCTTGCGGTTGGCGTGCTGTCCGCGTGTAATGCAGCACGTATGTCGCAGGCCGGGACGGTTTGCTGTTCCCTACCCCCCTTGAAATGGAGAAAACAGGCATGGCCAAGAAGACCATCCAAGACGTCCAGGTTGCTGGAAAAACCGTTTTGATGCGCGTCGATTTCAATGTGCCCCTCGACGCCCAGCAGCGAATCACGGATGACCGCCGCATCCGGATGGCTTTGCCCTCGATTCGCTCGGTGGTGGACCGCGGGGGCCGTTTGATCCTGATGAGCCATCTCGGGCGTCCGAAAGGGGACGCGGGGGATGCGAAATTCAGCCTGCGACCGACGGCAGCAAGATTGGCCGAATTGCTGGGTCGCGAAGTGGCTTTTGCCAGCGATACGGTGGGGCCCGAAGCGACCGCCCAGCTGGCCGCCTTGCCCGAAAATGGGGTCCTGGTACTCGAAAATCTCCGTTTCAACGCCGCTGAGAAGAAGGGCGATGCCGAGTTCGCCCAAAAACTGGCCGCCATGGCCGATATCTACTGCAACGACGCGTTCGGTACCTGCCACCGCAAACACGCTTCCATGGTCGCCGTTCCCCAGGCCATGGGCGATCGCCCCAAAACGGTCGGCTTGCTGGTCGAGAAGGAGATCCAGTACCTGAGCGAGACGATCGCCAGTCCGCAACGGCCGTTCGTGGCCATTCTGGGCGGTGCCAAGGTTTCCGATAAGATCCAGGTGATTCGGAATCTGCTGGGGATCTGCGAACGCGTCCTGATCGGGGGTGCCATGACCTACACGTTCTCGCTGGCGCAGAACGGTCAGGTGGGGCAGAGCTTGGTGGAACCGGATCGGGTGGAGTTGGCCAAGGAACTGCTCGAAACAGGAGGTGACAAGCTGGTTCTGCCGCGGGATACCCATTGTGGCAACGCATTTCGCGGTGATTGCGAGAAACAAATCGTGCCGATGGGTGCCATTCCGGACGATTATCAGGGGCTGGATATCGGCCCGCAGACGGCCGATCTGTATGCGGAAATAATTCGAGAAGCAAAGACGGTGGTCTGGAACGGCCCGATGGGCGTCTTCGAGATGCCGCCCTTCGATCTGGGCACCAAGGCGGTGGCGCAAGCAATCGCCGAGAGCGGGGCGACCAGCATCATCGGTGGCGGAGATAGTGCCGCGGCGATCGAACAACTGGGGTACGCCGAGCGGGTTTCGCACGTCAGCACCGGAGGCGGCGCCAGTTTGGCCATGTTGGAAGGCCAGAGTTTCCAGGCGGTGGAGCTGTTGGACGACAAGTGATCACGCTCGGATTCTCGAGGCCCCCCTTCGCCCGGCAGTTCCGAGCCCCAATGCGGGCAACGCTCCTTCTTCCTCGGCAGCTTGCGATTATCCTGCATGGAGCGGGAGTGAGTTGCCAGGCCACGGGGGTGCCGGATCGCCACCACGTGGGGCCGTGTCTCCAGAACGGACTTGGGCTTTGGGAAAGTTGGCCGTGACCCCGCCCGACAATTTTTCACTCCCGATGAGGTGTCTATGGCTGCAAATCACGATTGACGTTACATTAACAAGGAGCGTAACGATCCCGCCGGGCGAGCCGGGGGCATTCGATTGAATGCCCAGGCGTCATAAGTGCCTGGTTAGCCGTGCGCGCCGTAAAGGCGGTTTGAAAAAGCCGCGTCGCGGCTTTTTTTAACACCCTGCCATGAGCTTCAGGCGGGGCTCTTACTCTAACACAAACGCACTGCGATGAAACTTGATCGCCGCCTCCACTTCCGCCATGCCACACTCCTGCGGCTCGTCGGCATTCTTACCGGCCAGCACCTGCAAGACGGTGCGCACGCCCTGAGAAAGGGACTCCAGGTTATAGCCGCCCTCCAGCACCATCGCGAGGCGTCCGCTGCAGTGGTGATCGGCGAGCTCCTGAACAATCGCAGTCAGGGCCGCAAAACCATCGTGGCTGACATTCATGGCGAGATCGAAACGATGCGCGTCGAAACCGGCAGACACCAGCACCAGATCCGGGCGGAAGTAATCCGCGGCGGGCACCAGAATTTCTTTGAATGCCTTGAGGATCGCCGTGTCGCCGCTGCCACCGGGCAGCGGTACGTTCACCGTGCTGCCCTCGCCGAGACCGACACCGGTATCTTCCAGGGCGCCGCTGCCCGGGTAGAAGGGTGCGGCGCGGTGGATGTCAAAAAACAGCACGTTTTCGTCGGCGTGGAAGATCTCCTGCGTGCCATTGCCGTGGTGGACATCCCAGTCGATGATCAGCACCCGCTGGCAACCCAGCGCCGCCTGGGCATGGGCCGCTGCCACGGCGATATTGTTGAACAGACAGAAGCCCCGGGCACGAACTGATTCAGCGTGGTGTCCGGGTGGCCGGACCAGCGCAAAGGCACTGCTTGCGCGCCCCTCCAGCACCGCTTCCACCGCCGCGATTGCAGTACCGGCGGCAACTTCGGCGGCATCCACACTGCCGCTCGAGACGGCGGTGGTGTCCATGTCCAGCCAGGCATTCTTGCCGCGCAGGGAAAAAATATGCTCCAGATAGGTGCTGGTATGTACCCGGGCCAGTTGCTCACGGGTGGCGGCCATGCCCGATTCGAAATCGACCCCGGCCACCAGCTGTTGTTGCAGCAGATTGTAAATTGCCTGAAGCCGGCCAGGGCATTCCGGATAACGCCACTGAGCGGGGATGGTCGCCAGCATGTCCCTGACCCGACGATCCAAACGCCCCGGTAGAAAGGGGGCATCCAAATCCGGTGCATGGTCCAGCATGCGTTCGTCGTAAAACGCGATCACCGGCCGTTGAGCGGTCATCCGGCACTCCTTGTCCAATCCTTAATATGCGACGTTACCCGTTCAACCGGGAGGCGGGCCAACTCTCTTACACAGCAGCGCAAACGCCTTGGTCAGCACTTTTTCACTGTCTCCGAATTCAGCTTTATGACGCCTGTGTTGGCCCGGCTCAGAGGCTGGTCCGACTGATGTGCTCACTGATAGAAACTGATAACGGATAGGAAACGGATAGGAATTTTAAACCCCGTTTGGTGAGATTGCAACCCTCCTGGCGTGCTCCGGAGCCGGTTGCGTTGTACGTAATTGCTTTCTATTTAAGGCTTTGAATGAGGGGCAAAAATCGGCTTCCCCGCAGAGCCGGTCAAAATTCTCTGGAATCCTGCAGCTTGGCGGCCAAAAGAGATTCTTTTTCGCGATTTTTCGACCACGGGACGAACCGTGGAATCGTCTCAGCATCTGCGAAGGAATGCGTGTCGGTCGATCTCCGGCACCGGAAGTGGAAAGCGTCGAGGGGGGCCGCTGGGTGCTGTGCCGCGGCGGCACCGAAGCGAAGCACGATTCCAGCCCTGCCAAGCACCGGCGGACGGATATTCGGAACCCGTCCGAGCATCGCCTTGTTCTCCTTCCACAACGCAACCGGCTCGCGGGGGGACTTTGCGCCCGGAGGTCGGCCGATTAGGATCCAGGCAACGGCGGCCCGGCTCCGGGCCCGAGCCACTTTCACGGGAGGCGAGCGAGCATGACTTTGTATTGGGCAGAAGGTTCCCCCGAGACCGCGTTAGACGACCGCCACCTGCGCGAGGCGATGAACGCCTGTTTCCAGCAGCTGGGTGATCGGCAACGGGTCTTGGCTTTGCCCCCCGATTTTACGCGGTACCCCAGCCGAGCTGGCCAGCTGACCTGCATGGCCCATGAATACTACGGTTCGCGTCTGGTGGACGTCATGCCGGCTTTGGGAACCCATTTCGCCATGCCGGACTGGCAGCTGGAGCGGATGTTCCCGGGGTTGCCCCGCTCGTTGATCCGGGTCCATCGGTGGCGTGAGGACGTAGTCACGGTGGGCGAGGTTCCTGCCGAGTTTGTGGCTCAGGCGACCGAGCGCATTTGGGACCGTCCCTGGCCGGCCCAGCTGAACCGGCTGGTGTGGGAAGGCGGGCATGATCTGATCCTGTCCGTGGGCCAGGTCGTACCGCACGAGGTCATCGGGATGGCCAACTACAACAAGAACCTGTTTGTCGGCACGGGCGGGGTTCGGGGCATCAACGAGAGTCATTTCATCGGTGCCGCTTATGGGATGGAACGCATGATGGGGCGAGCCGACACGCCGTTGCGGCGGATTTTGAACTACGCCCAGGACCATTTCTGCCGCCATTTGCCGCTGGTCTTCGTGCTGACCGTGGTCGGGCCGGGTGCACCAGGCGAACTGGTCACGCGAGGGCTGTTTGTCGGGGACGACTACGAATGCTTCGAGCGGGCGGCGGCCCTGTCCGCCCAAGTCAACTTCACCCGCGTCGAGCGACCGCTGCAAAAGGTCGTGGTCTGGCTGGACCCCGAGGAGTTTCACAGCACGTGGCTGGGCAATAAGGCCATCTACCGCACGCGGATGGCCCTGGCGGACGGGGGCGAATTGATTGTGCTGGGACCGGGCGTCAAGACGTTCGGCGAGGATCCCGACATCGATCGGCTGATCCGCAAATACGGCTACCGCACCACCCCCGAGATCCTCCAGTTCATCGAGCGGAATCAGGACTTGCCGCAGAACCTGTCGGCTGCGGCCCACCTGATCCATGGCTCGTCCGAAGGGCGTTTTACCGTCACCTACTGCCCTGGCCAGCTGACTCGGGAAGCGATCGAAGGTGTGGGCTACCGCTACGGCGAGCTGTCCGCAATGCGGGCCCGCTACGATCCCCGGCAGTTGAACGAGGGCTGGAACACCCTGCCGGACGGCGAAGAGATTTACTTCGTGGGCAACCCGGCGTTGGGACTGTGGGCACACGCCAGCCGTCTGGCCGAGTAGCAGAAATAAAGAAACGGGCGGATGCCTCCGCCCGTCTCTCACTTCCGCTGCGATCGGTTCGGCTCAGCGGTTGACCACGAAACCGAAGCTGGTGCCGAACATATTCAGAGCCTGGCTGTTGTCCGAGATATCGAAGCCGCGGCCGATCCCGCGATGGAAGCCCATGTACTGGACACCGACCTGGAGCGAAATGTCGCGTGTCATCTCGAAAGCCGCTTCCGCCCGCACGTCCGTACCGAACACGGCCGAGTTATTGTGCCAGCCGTCGATCTGGCGAGTCTGGATGATCCCTTCGACATCGCTGCCTTGACCGCCGCCGTCGTAGTAGGTGCGGACCAGCGTCGTCTCGCGGTTCAGACGCTGGAAGTTGTGCATGCCGAACATCCGCACTTCGCTGGACAGATTCCAGCGGCTGAGCCGCCGGCTCAACCGCAACCCCAACTGACCGCCCACCATATCGTTATTGAAGCGGAAGTTGTCGGTGAACAGGTCCTCGGTGACCGCATCGTCGATGTCGAACAGGTCCCGAGCCGGCAGCAGCGGCGGATAGGGGAACGTCAGACCTTCTTCCGTAAAGCGGGTGTATTCCTGCTCCTGATAGACATTTTGGAAGCGGGCATAGCGAACGCCGAAGAACGGCTCCAGCAACCCCCCGCCACTCAGCGGCGTAGTCCGATACAGCTTGTTCAATTCCAGACTGTTGAAACTGCCAACGTTCAAGCTGTTGGAGATGTCGTAGAAGCGAGCCCGATTGGGGAACCCCCGATCGTTGCGATCCTCGACGGGCTCGACCGGTTCCAGGTCCTCGCCCGCCGCCGGCACCCCCTCGTCGTCCTCGTTCAAGCGGTTGATCCGCTCGTGCCGAAGGACATCCCAGCCGTGCGGACCGCTCAGCGAGGTGTGGGAAAACAACCACCCGTGATTATGGACCGCATCGTCGATCATGTACCCCAGATCGAAACGGTTACCCCAAGTCCGATCCCAGTTCTCGCCGGCCACCGCATCGCGGGGTCGCGAGACCTGCAGGTACAAGCGATCGTAGGAGCCGAACCAGCCCCATCGCTGTACAGGTCCACCGTAATCGTCGATGTCACTGGCGGGCGCGAAGAACTGCAAGTCATGCGCGAAATAGCCAGGCTCGATGAAAGGCTGGTGGTGCTGGGCGTGGGCCAGCGGAAGCAAGACCAGCAGCACAAGACTGCCGAACAGCCAGGAAGACAAGGTTTTGATCAACATCGTGGTATCCACCCCCGAGTCCAGGGTTCCCGTTTTTCCGTGTGTGACGGTAGTATCGGACCAAGCAACTGTGAAAGTTGAACCAGAAAGATAAGCCCTGCGGAAAATCCGGGTCTTCGCGGCCGTTGGGCCGCCCCTCCCGCGTAAGCAAGTCGCAGGAGAATGGTTCTTTTAGATATATTCGTTCCACCTGTATGACTGGATTCGGTAGCATCGGTTGCCGGCAGGCCGCACGGGGACACGCCACGGGGGGGGTCATTCGCCTGCCGCCGCTTGCAATCGACAGACGCTGTCTGGGAGCTTATACTGCAATTCATTCCTGCCGTCATTCCCGGCAGGAGATTTCGGCGAGCCCGATTCCTTCGACGTGGAGCAGACGAGAGCTGATGATACGTATCCCGCCCCGGTTTGTTCTGACATTTCTGGTTGCATGGGGGTTGCTGGCGGCAGCGGCGGCTGCCGGGTCGCCCGCGGCATCGGTGGAAGAGCGATTTATC
>SLMF01000437.1 GCA_007133715.1 Planctomycetaceae bacterium | reverse complement strand
CGACGTCGGCGCAGCACGGGCGACTATCTGGTCGCCAGCCGCGCCGTCAGTCCCTGGCTCTCGGCACTGTCCGCCGTCGCCACCAACAACAGCGGCTTCATGTTCATCGGCATGATCGCCTACTCCTACCGGGTCGGGCTGGAGTCCATCTGGATGGCGATCGCCTGGTCCGCCCTGGCCGCCAGCCTCGGTTCGGTGCTGCTGCTCAGGATCTTTCACCTGCCGTTTTCCACCGTGACCGCCGTGGCGATGATGTGCGTCGGGTTCAGCACCGTCGTCGCCTGGCACTACGTCGGCTACGACGACGACCTCTTCAAGCTGCTGCCCGGACTGACGGCGGCGCTGCTCGTCTATGCTGCCGTCCGCTCGGGGACCGCCCTGCGCTATGCCGCCGGGCGGAAGCGATAAGGGCCGGGAATTGTGCCGAGAACGCCAGTCGTCGCCGGGGGAACGAGATGGCCTGATCCTTGGGGGATTGTATGTGCTCCAGATTGTGCTATTCTGACCGCGATTCAGGTAGGCAATTTTGGAGCGACACCCTCGATACACGGTTGAAAACCTGGAGGACGGCAATGGACCATCACGCCCGAAACGCAGAGAGCGGTGATGACAACCGAAACTCGAAGGCCACTGGGCCGGAACTCGCCGCCACGGACATTGAGGGGCTCGACGCGGTTCTCCAAGGGGGGCTGCCTCGTGGCCAGACGTACTTGGTGCGGGGCGATGCGGGCTCCGGAAAGACGACCTTGGCGCTGCAATTCTGCCTGGCCGGGGCGCGGCGAGGCGAGCGGGTGCTCTTCCTGAGCACGTGCGAATCGGAAGCGGAACTCCGCGCGATGGCCCACGCTCACGGCTGGCAGCTCGATGGGGTGGTCATCCATCAACACAATGTGCGGGAGTACCTCGGGGGGCGCGCTGAGCAATCGGTCTTTCACCCGGCCGAGGTCGAACTGCCTCAGACCATTGACGCCCTGCTTTCCGTGATCGACCAGATGAAACCCGAACGGCTGGTGCTCGACTCGCTTTCGGAAGTCCGGGTCGCGGCGGGCGACTCGCGGTGGTTCCGGCGTCAAGTGCTCGCGCTGAAGGACCACCTGACCGAGCGCCAATGCACGACCTTGTTCACCACCAGCAGCCGCGCCCCGGAAAGGGCGGTCAAGTCCCTCGTCCACGGCGTGGTCGAGTTGGAGCAGCTTGCCCTCCACTACGGGCCCGACCGGCGGCGGCTGCGGGTGGTCAAGTTGCGCAGGCAGGCGTACGCCAGCGGCTACCACGACTTCAGGATTCGCACCGGCGGGATCGAGGTATACCCGCGACTGATCGCCGCCGAGCATCGCAGCCCCTGCACGCCGGAAATCGTTTCCTCCGGGTTGCCCGAACTCGACGCCCTGGCCGGCGGCGGGATCGACCGGGGTACGGCCACGCTGCTGTTGGGTCCGTCCGGCACGGGCAAGTCGACCGTGGCCAGTCAATTTGTGGTGGCGTCCGCCCGACGCGGCGAGCGGGCGGCCATGTATCTCTTCGACGAGCGAATCAGGAGCTTACTGGAACGCACCCAGGGCCTGGGGCTGGACTTGCACGGGCCCCTCGACAGCGGGCAGGTCGAGATGCAACAGGTCGATCCGGCCGAACTGACTCCGGGCGAGTTCAGTCACATGGTTCACCGGGCCATCGTCGAGCGGGGGGTGCGCCTGGTGGTCATCGACAGTCTGGCCGGCTACGTTCACGCGATGCCCGACGAGCGACTCCTGACGCTCCACTTGCACGAGTTGCTCAGTTACCTTAGCCAGCAGGGAGTGACCGCGTTGCTGGTGATGGCCCAGCACGGTCTGCCGGGCACCCCGCGGCATGCGCCGTTCGACCTGAGCTATATTTCCGATACGGTGCTCCTGTTCCACTTATTCGAGTACGCCGGCGAGCTTCACAAGGCGATTTCGCTGTACAAGCGACGTAGCGGGAGCCACGAGCGAACGCTCCGCCCCCTGCAATTCGGCTCGCAAGGCATCGCCATTGGGAACCCGCTTCGGCAGTTTGCCGGAATTTTGTCAGGCGCGGCCTCTCTTCGTGAGGAAGAACCACCATCCCATGTCCAGTAGCGTAATCGCACCGAAAGCTCCTCGGGCGCCCGGAGATGCGCAGCGGGTGCTGGTGCTGGCTCCCTTTGGGCGGGACGCGGCGGAAATCGGCCGGGTGCTCGGCGCGGCCGACTTCGAAGTGGCCGCTTGCCAGGACGTGGCGCAGTTGTGCGCCGGCATCGAGCAAGGGGCCGCCGCGGCCCTGGTGGCCGAAGAGGCGCTTTCCGACCCGGCCCGGGTCCGGATCGCGGCCCTCCTGGCCCGCCAACCCTCCTGGTCCGACCTGCCGTTGCTGATCATGACCTCCCGCAACCGGCGGGAGCAGGACGGCTGGCATGCCCTGCGCGGCTTTGAGAGCGTCGCGCAAGTGCGGTTGCTCGAACGCCCGCTCACCACCGCCGCCCTGGTCAGCACCGCGCGGGCCGTGCTCGGATCACGCCAGCGGCAGTACCAGATCCGCGACGAATTGGCCGCCCGCCAGCGGGCCGAGGCGGCGGTGTGCCGCCAGCAGGAACTCAGCGCTTCACTGAACCGGATCAACGCCGCCATTCACGCAACCCGCGACCAGGACGAGATCCTGCGGGCACTCATCGTGGAAGGGACCAAAACGCTCGGCTGCGAGACGGCGGCCGTGTCGCTGCGACAGGCCGAACACTGGACGGTCCGTTTGATCCACGGGTTGCCCGGCGAGTTGCTGGGCGCGACGATCAGCGACCAGCAGGACTGCCACGCCCTGCTGGCGGTGCAAGACCGGAACCCGGTGGCGATTGAAAACGCCTGGGCCGACGAACGAGTGAACCTGGAGCACATGCGCAAGCACAACATTCGCGCCGTGCTGGTCGTGCCGCTGTTTGTCCGCGAGACGCCCCTGGGCGTCGCCTTTTTCAACTGCCACCGCGGCCCGCGGCCCTTTAGCCAGGCCGAGGTGGATTTCGCCAGGCAATTGGCCACGACGGCGTCCATCGCACTGGACAATGTGCGCCTCCTCAACGAGCATCGGCGAGCGGAAGAGGAACTGAAGACGCTGAACGAGACGCTCGAGGTCCAGGTTGCCGAACGCACGGCCGTGGCCGAGCGCCGTGCCTCGGACCTGCGCCGGCTGGCCGCCGAACTGACCGACGCCGAGCACCGGGAACGGAGAAGTCTCGCCAAATTGCTCCACGACGACTTGCAGCAGTTGCTGCTGGCCGCGAAGCTGCGGTTGCCGCTGCTGATCGATGCCGAGCCGAGCCAATTGGAGCAGCACGTCGCCAAACTCGACGAACTGCTGGCCGAGTGCATGAGCACCTCGCGGAACCTTACCCAGGAACTCAGCCCCCCGGTGCTGGAATATGGCTCGCTG
>SLMF01000583.1 GCA_007133715.1 Planctomycetaceae bacterium | reverse complement strand
GGCCGGCCTTGCCGCCGCGTTCCAGCGGCACGAGCACGTCGATCACCTTGATGCCCGTCTCGAAGACCTCGGACTTGGTGGAGCGTCGGGCCAGCGGCGGCGGGGCGCGATGGACACTGCGCCACTCGACGTTCGACACGTCGCCCTGGCGGTCGATGGCGTTGCCGAACACGTCGAACATCCGGGAGAGACTTCCCTTGCCGACCGGCACCTTGAGCGGCCCGCCCGTGTCCTGGACCGTCGTACCGCGCGCGAGACCTTGCGTGGGGGTCAAGGCGATCCCGCGCACGCGCCGCGCATCGAGTTGCGCCAGCACTTCGATGGCGATCTGCCCGTCCTGACCCGCGCGGAGCAGCGAATAAATCGCCGGCAAATGCTGTTCGAACCGCATGTCGACGACGCTGCCCCGCACCGAGACGACCGCGCCGAGATTCGGAAAACGGGTCTTTTTTTCCATGTTTCCTCCTGCTGATCTCCAATCAGTTTAGCCTTTCCGCGTCTTAAACGCCAGTGGTACACCAGGAGCTGCGGTACCTGGAAAGCTGGTGGGTCGAGATGGTGGCATGGCCGACACCGTGACCGACGCCGAATCCACTCGTGACGAGCTGTTCCGCATCAATCTGGGCCTGTGGAACCATGCGAAGAACCACAATCCGGCCACGAAGGAAAGGAACGCCCGGGGGGAACTGGTGTGGCTGAATTACGTGCCCGGGGTCCGCGAGAGCCGTCGCCTGCAGGGGCCCTACGTGATGAGCCAAGTCGGCTTCGACACCCGGGAAGTCCACCAGGGCACGATCGCTTTCGCCGACTGGGGGCCTGGTGTACACCATTCCGGGGGTACTGGGTGGCCGGGAACGACGCGATTCATGTCTGCAAGGGACGCCGGACCAGTATCCGCTACCGCACGCTCTACTCCCGCAACACGCCAATCTGATGATGGCCGGCCGCAACCACTAAACGCTTGTGAAAGACGGCTGCTACCTGCTGGGCGTGCGGAACGAAGACCCGCTCGACTTGGCCCGCACCGCCGCCCGCACCGCCGCCCGCACCGCCTCGTCGGCTGCCGAGCGGATGCCGGCTCAAAAGGTCGCCAACAGCTTGAACCGCGGCGTCGGCGACGGCTCTGACCAAAATCTCCGCGACGGACTTGTGCCGGGAAAACTCGGCACCTGTTACCGTTTACCGGCCGGCATGGTCGGCGCGGTCGCCGACGATCAGCGGCATCTGCGTGCGGTTGTCCAGTTGGATGCGTCGCGCGGGCCGCTCGGCATACGGCGACATGCCCTCGCCAGCGCCGGGCTGGGCGAACCCCAGTTTGATCGGCACGGGTCGGCTGCGTTCCAAGCCTTTCCAGGGGGTGAACGACACCGAGTGGCCCGCTCCATGAAGGGTGGCCAGGGCGTGCACCTTCCACTCCGATTCGGCCGGCATCAACTGTAACTCCACCGACGCGTCCTGGCCCTCCAGGAACAGCAGGGGGCCGTATTTTGCGTCGCCGCGACTGTTCTTGATGACGGCCCCGTCGCCGACCCAGAAGCCGCGTTCATTGGCGATGGCCGCGCAGTTCTCGATCCGCACCTCCGTGTCGCCCCGCAACTCGAAACCCGCCCGCATGTGCTTCGCCGTGCAATTGACCAGCGTGACCCCTCGGCTGCCCGAGTAGGTGCGGAATCCGTCTTCGGCCAGCGATTTTTTATAGCCCGGAAGTACCCGGTGGTGCCCCTCTCGGTTGCGGTATACGGAGCGGAAGTCGACGTCGTAGGCGGGCCCGGAAGTCTCGGCCAGCATGGCATCGGTCGCACGCATCTCGCCCTGTACGTGGCAATCTTCCAGATGCGTGTTGGTGGCTCCCTGCAAGTAGATGCCGTGTCCGAACGAACGCATCTCGATGCGGCAGCCGATCAGGCGGGTATTGTCGCCGGTGATCTGGAGCCCGCTGTGTTTGCGATGGCCGATCACCGCGCCCCCGCCCTTGCCGAACAGATCGCCGTAGCCGTAGGGCGACGAGCCGCGTACGTGCAAGGTCACCTCGCGCAGCGTGTTGCCGTCGCCATGCACCGACAGGACATTGCCCCCGCGCGAGGCGCCGTCACCCCGGTTGGTGATCGTCAGACCGCGGAGCAGATTGTTGTCCCCCGAGACCACAAACTCCGGGTTGTGCTGCGGTGCTCGCAGGGCCGCTCGCAACGCCGTATCCACCTCGATCGTCACGTCCGTCAACTCGAACACATTGCCGCTTCCGCTGAATTCGAGGAAATGCCACTGCCGATGATCGCGGCGCTGGGCAATCTCTTCCAGCGGAATCAATTGGTCCAGGCGGTAGACCCCCGGCTGCATCCGCACCGTGTGGCCGCTTTGGCCCGCATAGTGCGCCAATTCGCGCAGGTCGGCAATTTCGACGGTTTTCGCCTGAACCGAACCCGCCGCCAGAACGCCCGCCAAGTACCATGCTGCCATCCCTTTCCAACGCATCCTGTCGCTCCTGATCTCTCGGGGTGAATGCAATGTTCAACACGAATCGAGATTTCGGTTGTGCGTCGTCAACGGCTTGCCGTCGTCGTCCAGCTTGCCGGTGACCCAAACACCTCAGCATATCGCATCGCACGGCCGCTGTCGAAAAGCACTTTTTCTGGTGTATCGCGATACACCACGTGAGGGTTTTCGGCGGTTGCACTCGATGATTGGCTGCGGAGCGACCGCAGCCACGGGATCGTGATTGTAGTGACCGGGGCTCTCGATCGGATATAATCGCCGTTCGTTTGGCCCGCGTCCTACGTTCCCGACGCGTTGTTCCGGACACGCGGAACGCACCGATTGAATATTGGAGGTCGAAGGGGATGCCAGAGAATCAGGATCTCGTGACGGTCGTCGTTCGAGACGGTGAGTCTACGTGCTTCTTCCATTTCAACCGCTCCCAATGGGTCTGCACCTCCCGGTCGGGTCCTCTCGCGGTAGTTTCGTATCATAATTCGCCGAGAGCCGATCCTGGCACCCGTGTCTCCAAGGTTCCGTGACAGGGACACCAAGAAACAAAAAAACCCCGGATTTCCGGGGTTTTAAGAGGGGTGGCTGAGGGGATTCGAACCCCCGACCCTCAGAGCCACAATCTGATGCTCTATCCAACTGAGCTACAGCCACCATCGGAGGGGGTGCTGCGATTCGTAGCGGGCGAATGCGGCCGCAGGCGAGTTAGTTTAGCTACGGGGACGGTTGTGGTCAACGGTGGCTGGGCGGAGAATTTTCCGGGGGGGTGGTGGTTCAGCCCCCGGGGGTGGACTCTAGCCGAACCCGCCGGGGGCCTTCTATAATAGATGCCTGCTCAGGACGCGACCTGGTTTCTGCCGCGTTGGGTGGGATGCCGCTTGCCAGGTCCAATCGCACTACGGGGGCCTACCATGCCAGTCGAAATGCAGCTGTCGCGAATC
>SLMF01000576.1 GCA_007133715.1 Planctomycetaceae bacterium | reverse complement strand
GGTCTCACCCCACCGCTCGGCGCGGGTCTCACCCCACCGCTCGGCGCGGGTCTCCCGACCCCACTGCTCGGCGCGGGTCTCCCGACCCCGCCGCTCGGCGGGGGTCTCTCGACCCCGCCGCCGCTCGGCGCAGGTCTCACCCCGCCGCTCGGCGCGGGTCTCCCGACCCCGCCGAAACCGGTCGACCGAAGGTCTCCTATTAAGTTAGTTCGTGGCTCGTGGCCACTGGCCACGTTCCTCGGTCATTGATCATCGGTCCCTGCCTCTGGCCTCTGGTCCCTGGCCTCGCCACTCCTGACCCCTTTTTCGGACGGTCCCGCAGGCAGGCTCGAAAGCGCGCATTCCCTTGCAGTTCGCACCGCACTCGAAGTTGGCCCAGGCTCGATAGGGATCGTACGACGGAAACTGTCCGCGCAAGAAACCCCACGCATCCCGTTCCCAGGGAAACTTGGATTGCGGAACTGTGGCACCTGCTGCAGCATGGAGTACCGCAAGTTCCGATGACCCGCTTCCGTCAACGGGTGTATTCTGCGCACGGGCTCCCGAAGAAACGCGCGACTGAGGTCGGTACCCCGCGTTAATCTTTTTTCGGAGGCAAAGTGACACGCGGCTGGCCTCCGATAACATTCCCAGCGACGTATCCCCGTCTACCGAGAGCCCGGACGCGATGCAGGAAAAACCCGTACAAATCCTTGGCCTTCACGACTTGCGAACGTTTGTTCAGGCCCGCTTGTGCCACCAGAACGAACTGGAAATCGGCGTGTTCCACTTCACCGAACGGGCCCTGCAGAAGCAGGGCACTCCCTGCGGGCTCTCGTTCTGTCTGCATGGCCCCCGCAACGTCAAGCTGATGGCGATTTGGGAAACCCAGCGCAATACGATCGTCTTTTATGGCTCGAACGGCGAGCGGGTCGAACGGGTTCAGCTGGCTGCTTGCCACGACGCTTAGCTTCCGCGTTCGCGGATATCGAACACGTACAGATTTTCTTCGCCCCGAATGTACAGCCTGCCGCCGCACACCACCGGGTGTGCCAAGTAGGTGTTGGGCGGCCGCCGAGGAAGCTCGAACTGGCTGACAATCTCGAACCCGTCTGCCGTGACTTCCAACAGCGAGATCGTGCCGCGGTAGCCCACGCTGTAGATCATGCCTTCGGCCGACGTCAAGCCGACTTTGCCCAACGTGTGATCGACCTGCAGCGTTTCTCCGCTCAGGAAATCGATACAGTAGAACTGCTTGCCGCCGTTGCGGCAGGCGGCTCCAAACAGCTTGCCGTCCAGCAGGATCGACCCGGAGTGACAGTTATCCAGCTCGCGGTGATGCCAGACGACGGTAGCACTGCGGGAATCGTCGGCTAGGCGGAGCAGGGCGCCGCCCGACAGATGCCCGCTGGCGACGAACACGTGGCCGTCGGCATAGACCGGGGTCAGGGCGTTTTGGGGCGAACGGGGTACGAAGGGCACGGTCCACAGCAGTTCCCCCGTCGCGACGTCGACCGAGACGACCGAGCGTTGGGTCATACTGATCCACTGGCGGGTTCCGTTGTGTTCGATCACGGTGGGCGAGCAGTAGGCGGCCACGTGTTCGATGTCCGTATTGACCCAGACCGTTTCGCCGGTTTTTTTGTCCAGGGCGACGACACGTCCGTGGAACCCGCCGGGCATACAGATCAGATGATCGCCCTGGACGACCAGGTTTTCGGCCAAGCCCCACACGCCCCAGCGGGCATCGAAGCGTTCGACCAGATCGACGGCCCACAGCAGCTGGCCGGTGCGGGCGACGAACGCAGCCACCCGCCCATTGGGGTTCAGCTGGTAGACCACGCCGTCGTGGTAGGTGGGCGTCGCCCGGGAGCCGGGGCTCGAGCGAGTCCACGCCGGGCCGCTGGGCGCTTTCCAGAGCAGACGCCCGTCCTGACCGAGCGCCAGTACCTGTTCGGTATCGTCAAAACTGCCGGCCGTAAAGATCATGCCGTCGGCGATCGAGACACTGGAGAAACCCCGGCCGCAGTCGGTGTATTTCCAGACCAGGGGCGGTCCGTCGGCTGGCCAACGGGTCATCAAACCGGTTTCCGGGGACAGATTCGTGCGTTCCGGGCCGTGAAACTCGGGCCAGCGGGCCTCTCCCGACGGGGGGGCGGTTTCCGGGCGACGCACCGCCGCAGCGGAGAGCGCAACCAGGATCGCGACGGTCGCCAGGGCGCCCGTGACAAAGCGGATCATTTTCGAGTCTTTCCTTTCATGAAAAATGCGCCGCAAGCTTTCGTACGGCGATCATCATCCGGGCGAGGCTGACGAGCTTGGCCCGGCAACGGTCGGTTCTGCCCGCAGTGCTAAGCACCCGGACACGGGTTTCTTAACGGAACCAAAGAAGTAGGACGGACACTCCTGTCCGTTATTTCCCGCACGACGGACAGGAGTGTCCGTCATACATTGTGTTAGGAAACTCATGGCCGGGTGCTTACGATTTGTCCTTCTTCTTGCCCTTCTTGTCCTTCTTCCCGGATTTCTCCTTCTTTTTCTCCGAGGCCTTCTTGGCTTTCTTGCCGTCCTTCTTCTTGGCTTTCTTCAACGCAGCCTTGTCCTTGCAGCCTTTCGTGCACTTGCCGCGATCACACAGCGGGCAACTCATTCCCAACTTCCTCTCACACCGGGCGGTTTGGCAATTGGAACGCGTCCCTCCCGACTGCCGTTCATTCGTCGGCCATACCCAGCTGGATGCCGGGTTCTTCGACAATCACGCGGAAGCCCACGTTGAAGACTTGGTGGTAAGGCCGGTAATCGAGTTGGAAGCTGGAGGTCGCACGGTGTGGCCGATCGCGCCACGAGCCGCCGCGAACGATCTTTCGCCCGCCGTCCGTAGCGGTGCGGGTCCACTCCCAGACGTTGCCGTGCATGTCGTACAGCTGCCACGGATTGGGCTGATAGCTGCCCACCGGCGCGGCCAGGAAATGGCCGTCGTCGTAGCGATCGTCGCGGGGAACCCAATCGTCGTACGGCCCGGGGTTGTCGATCACTTCCGCTCGGGTGTAACCGCCGCGAGCCGTACAGGCGGCGTACTCCCGCAAGCGGATATCGCCCAGATTGGCGTAAGCCGAATAATCGGCATCCCGCTCTCCGAAGGAGAAGGGCGTCGCGGTGCCAGCCCGGCACGCCCATTCCCATTGGGCCTCGCTGGGCAACGTCACGTGCCAGCCGGTCTGTTCGCTGAGCCAGCGGCAGAAGTCCATGGCCTGGTGCCAGCTGACGCGCACCACCGGCTGCTCGGGTTCGTTCAACGGATAGCCCAGCCGTCCGAACTGGTAGCCATGCCGCGACTCCAGGCGGCTGTCGTGTCGCGGGTCGAACCGCGCGAACTGGGCGTTGCTGACTTCGAACTGGCCCATCCAAAACGGCCGGTCGATCCGGGCCCGCTGCGGCAGGCACTCGCCCGGCTCTCCCTCTGGCTGTCCCATGACAAACTCGCCCGCCGGAATGAAGACCAGCTCCAAGTCGACACCGCCACCCAAGTCGAGCGTCTTCCGCGGCAGCGGCTGCTCCGCTTGACGCCGCTCCGCCTCGTCGGCAACAAACGGCCAGCCGGCCACTTCGATCGGTTCCACGGAACGCTCGATTTCTTCCGGCAGCACCGGCTCGAGCGGCTCGCGTTCCGGTTCCCAAATCCACTCGTAATCCACCTCGATGTTGGCGTACTTGCGGCTCAATTCCATCCGTCGCGGCATCACCCGTTCGACCGCCTCGGAACCGACGATTTCCGACCAGGTGCCGTGGTAGGGCGTATTCAGATCGATCCAGGTGATCAGCCGATCCCATTCTTCGGGCGAGAGCGTCACGCCATGATGACGGCCGTCGCGGAGCATTTGGACCAACTCGGTGGTGTCCGCATGAAACTCACCAGGCACCAGCAATTGCATGTCGCTCTCGATCCCCGGGCGACGGACATAGCGGTGCAGATGGGCGTAGGCAACGGAGAACTTCCCGCCGTACTGCGGATTCACCCGGCCGGCGATCTGCGAGTTCCAATCGGTGATCTGTTCGGTGCCGCGGAGGTCGATCAAGGGCGTGCCGTCCGGGCCGGGACCGCCGTCGTGGCAGCCCACGCACTTGCGATCCAGCACCGGTTGCACCTCGCGGTGAAAGGCGAAGCCACGGGGCGGACCGTACCAGGGCTCGATCTGCGAGGGCGGGCGGAGCGAGGCCAGCGACGCCCGGCCGATCGGCGGGACCGTGTTCTGGTTGTCGTGGCAACCGACGCACGAGACCACTTCGCCCGGCATCCCCACAATCCACGTCCGCTTGACCTGCAACGCCTTGCCCTCGGCATCCAAGGGCAACAGCGTAAACGGCTTGTTGGCCGGTACCCTGAACGAAGCCGAACCGTCCTCTTCCACCGGCACCGTGCCCAGCACGCGTTTGATGTCCCAAGGGCCGTCCATGCCAATGCTGCCCAGCAAGCCGCCCATCCCCCGGGACGACCAGTAATAACTGACCACCCGCAACTGCTGGACCTCGCCACGCGGGATCCCCTGCAAACCGGGCCCGTGATAAACGTCATCCACCATGACCACCGCATCCTCACGGTCCAGATCGACACGGTCCACGATCACCGGCGGGCGGGGACGCGGCTGGAGCGGGATCGGTTGCAGCAAAACGGCTCCCTCCACCTCCTTGATCAGCGTGATGTTATCAAACACGTCGACCAAATAGATCCCCCACAACGAATCCCCGCTGGCTTTCATCGCCACCAGGAAGTACTTGTCGCTCAGCGGGTAGGGGTGCAGGAACTGGGGCCAGACGCCGTCCACGATGCGGTCCGCCACGATCGGCTCGACCGGCTGGTTCCAGCCGGGGATTTCCTGCACCACGCCATCCGCCTCGTACCGCCCGCGAGCCGGTTCGACCAGCAGCAGGCGGCCCGAGCGGTGCGTGCCATGATGCCCGGTGACGATCCCGGCGACCATCGAAGGATGATTCGGGATCGGCCGCGCGTAGAAGAAGGAGGGCGGGAAATACGATCCGCTGCCGAAATACTCGATCTGCTGCGTCCCGTCGGGATTCATGTGGAACAGGAACCGCGAATTCGAATGGGGCAGATCGGAATACTCCCAACGCTGGTACATCACGCGGCCGCTGTTGGTCACGGTCGGCGACCAATCGCTGTCCTGTTCGAACGTCAGCTGGCGGATTTTACCTGTTTCCCGGTCCAGGCGATACAGGCAGACCATGGGCGCGTTTCCGAACACGCAGGGCAAGCCGACGTAGCTGGCGGTAGAGGCGAAGATCACCCGCCCGTCGGGCAGGTAGCAGGGGTCCGAATGCGAGATATCCGCCCCGTCATCCGGTGTGACCTGGACCAGATTCTGCCCATCGGTCCCGATTTCGAAGATCCGCCAAGCCCGCTGGTCGTGGCCGATCGAGGCGAACATCAGCCGCTGGGCGTCGAAATCCAGCACCAGGTCGGCCACGATGCGGCCACCCTCCGGTTCGAACAAGACCTCGCGTTGCGGCTGGTCCCGCAGGTTGGTCAGGCGGACGATCTGGTTATCCCAGCCGAAATCGGCCACCGCGTCATTGGCGTGGAAGTTGGCGGCCAAGCCGATGGCGCCCCCCATCGCCCGGCGGGCCTGCCCGCCCAGTTTGCGTTGCAAAACCAGCAGTTCGTCAAAGTCCAGCAGCGGGTTGGCCAACAGCACCTCACGCTGGAATCCGACCGCTTGCTCGGCGGCTTCCAGCGAGCCCGGCTCGCCCGCCTCCAGCGACGCCCGCAACTTCGGCAGTCGCTGTTCGACGTCCGCCAGGCGAGTCAATTCGGCCGGGCCGTCGATACGGTCTGGGAAGCTGCGAGCCAGATCCTCGATCGCCATCCGCAGCGCCCGCGGGTTCAACCGCTCCAAACCGTCCCGAGCGGCACGCACCCGCTGGCGAACCGCCACCGCCCGGTTGTACAAATCGGACCAGCGTGGATCCGCCAATTCGACCTGCTGTTCCGCCAGCGTGTTGAATTCCTCGCGGAGACCCGAATCCAACGCCCCCAACTGATTCAACACCGGAGTCAGAGCCCGCCGAGCCAGTTGGATCGGGTCCTCCTCCTCCGACTCACGCTCCAGCTGGATCGAACGCGTCGAAAATTGACTGACGCTGCTCTGCGTCGCCGGTCGGCGCAACGCCAGATTCGTCTGGCCGTCCTCGCCAAACACCTGGACTTCGTCCAGATGCAACCAATTCGTACCCGGCAGCTGGATTCGCACAAAACGGGCCGTCTCTTGCGACACGGCGACGACCAGCGGTTGGTCACCGCTGGCCCCGACAAACGGGGTCCCGTCATGCTGGTACACCTGTCGCCATGTATTCCCGTCATCCGACAACCGCAACGTCAACTCCGCTACGCGTTCCGGCACGTGAGGCGAGTGAATCACGACTCGAGACAGACCGTGCGCCTGACCCAGATCGACCTGCCAGAAGGCGTTCCGATCTTGGCCCGTATGGAAGCTGAAGCGGCCGCGGATCACACCATCCACCGCGCCCGCAGCATCCTCGGCAGGCAGGATCGGCGAGGCAGTCCCCGCGTTACGCAACCGCGCCAGTTCCGCCTGCCACGCAGCCGACTCCTCGCCATCGGCACGCGAACCGGCGACCAGCAAGACCGCGATAATCAGCCACAACGTTCGTTTCATCATCTGTTTGTTCTCCAGTCCGGACACGTCAACGCGAACGGAGCGTTCCGGGTGCGAAGTTCAGTCCAAATCAAAGCGGAAATCATTCGGTTCACCCGCGGTGACCGTTGCCCGCAACTCGGATTCGCCCATCAGGGAATAGCGTTCCGAAAACATTTCCACGGGATCGGGCGGTTGTTTTTCGGGCGGTACCATCTGCCCAGTTTCACCGATTTTGTGCGCCGCGTCTACCAGCGCCTGGTATTGGCTCTCCGACATCCCGCGGGGCGGGATCCGTTTCGAGATCGTCACGACATAGTCGCCGGCCATCGCACCCGCAGCCTCTTGCTGGCCACTCACGTGCGTGGTCAGCCGGAAACGTCCGTCCGCATCCGTTCTGCCCATCGCCAATTCGCCTGCTGTCAGCGTACCGCCTCCGCGAATGAACAGAACCGTAGCCCCGGCCACCGGTTCTCCCTGGTAGGTCACCGTGCCGGTGGTCGGAGTGGTGGCGGGCAAGTCGTTGCGGCAGGCGGCCAGAGTGGGGAGGACGAGCAACCAGATTGTGGGCCAAGGCGAAAAACTGCGTGAAAACATCGTGCATTCCTTCGTGTGAGCGGCATGAACCCATCGTCGCCAAGTTGCAGGAGAGACATCACCAGGGCAATCCCACCGCTTCCCCTCCCGCAACGCTACCTAACGCGCCCCATACACCGTAAGGACTGGGCTCGCCCCCAGGTTCGGGAGCAGCCAGATTCCCAGTGTCAATACTATCGGTCACGAAGCGGACCGCGCCATCGCCCAACAACACCTGCACCCCGCCTGGGTGGTGGCTGCTGGCACTGAAGACTCCCCAGCTATCCCCCCAGTTGTCGGCAGCGCAAGAAGGGCTGTTCGGTGGCAGAATCGTCTGGAAGCCGGTAAACGCCGGATAGCCTTCGAACCACTGAACGCCCACCGCCCGATCCGATTGAACCGATTGCCCCGCAACGTAGTTACCTTCTCTCGCGGTTGCCAGGCACACGATGGGTTGGGAATTGAGTCCGCCCACGTTATTTGCGAAAAATCCGCGAGTGCTGCGGCGATTCACGTGCACCCCGAAAGCGCGTTCCGCCATCAGGACCGTATTGCTGGTACCGTCGGTGATATTTCTCATATCGATTTTGGACTCGCGAGCGAACACGCCGCGGTTCGCCGTTCGGGAATGGATATTGTGAATGGAATCCGCCAGACTGATCGCATAGTTTCGCGGGCTTTGGATACCCCACAATGCCTGCGGGGGACGGGGATTCGAGGGACAAACGAACGTGGGGATATTCGCGACATAGGGCGGATAATAGGTACGGTCGCGGACAGGCCCCCAGGGAAGGATATCGATTCCGCCATAATTGCCCGGACTGGCCAGGGTGTCGTAAACCGCCGCTTGTTCAAGGTAGGGCAAGATGTGCATCAATCCCGTGTTGCGGCCCTCGTTGCCCTGGGGATTGGTGTTGCGGCTACCGCCATTGCTCTCGTTCAACGCCGGGAAATATTGATGGACGTCGTGATGACCGTGCAGTGCCAGCCCCAATTGCTTCAGGTTGTTGGCACATTGGGACCGTCGTGCCGCTTCTCGGGCGGCCTGGATTGCCGGCAGCAGCAGCGCGACCAGGATGCCGATAATCGCGATGACAACCAGCAGTTCGACCAGCGTGAACGCGCGGGTCGACTTGGTGCGGTCAAAGGGTATCCATTTGCGGGTGACCATACCAGGATTCCTCAAAATCACTGAAAACACGCGAAGCCGCTGGGCAGAACCACAACGCCAGATCGTGGTGCCAGAAACGGCGGAAAAAGCGAGAAAGAGGCAGCCGAAAGAAAATTCCGGGACGCGCACACCAAGACGGACAACCGATGCTCGGAGGCTCTCATTCGATCCCCCCTAATGCCATGTGCCCCGAGTTCCGCAGGCCCCAGGGTCCCACTGCCAATTATTTTAACACGGAAAGAGTCGCCGGGCATTCAGGTGAACGTTACGGTGCTCTCCGCCGGTTCCTCGAATGGTCCAGAAGCGGCGGCGAGCACCGTGAGGCATCCCAATCTGGTTGTGGTTCCGCGGTTTGCTCGACATTCACCGCCACGGAACGCGTGCCAGTAGCCCTTGCACGGCACGCATCCATTTTGAATATAGACCGCTGCCGTTCGTCATGTCAACCGTCACCTTCACGCATAACCGACGCGGGGCAATTCGGATCGAGGGATCGTCCGCGCTGGGCAGAATCAAGGCGGATTCTCGCTGCCATCTCCGTATCGCGGGGCCGGTCGTTGGCCGTGCCCTCCGCTCTTCCAGACAGAGCAATCCGGGGACACCGACCCCAGTCTTGGGTCCCTGACAGCCCGGGTGACCTGTCCCTGTAAGGTTTCCGCAGTACAATACCCTTCGACCGTGGGATGGGAAACGCAGACAGAACGAGGCACCGGAAGCGGCAGAATCGAAGGACTTCACGTGTTTTTTTCCAAAAGACGTACCTCTCGAACCGGACGGGGGGGACGAATCATCGCGATTGGCGACATTCACGGCTGTACGCCAGCCCTGCGGGCCGTGCTGCAGGCGGTCGAACCGCGGCCGCAGGACACCGTGGTCACTTTGGGGGACTACATCGATCGCGGGCCCGACAGCTTGGGGACTCTGGAAACCTTGATCGATCTGTCCTATCGTTGCCGTCTGATCCCCATTTTGGGTAACCATGACGAACTGCTGCTGCAGATTTTTGCGGGGCATCACTATCTTTTGGGCGAGTGGCTCACGGTGGGGGGCGATGCGACGTTGGCCTCCTATGGCCTGGATTCTCCCGATGCGTTGCCGCAGGAACACGTCGATTTCTTGCGCAGTTGCCAGCCGTGGTACGAGACCCCGAACCATTTTTTTGTACATGCCAGCTACCGGGCCGATCTTCCGTTGCGAAAGCAGCCGCCCGAACTCTTGCGGTGGGAGGCGATTTCCAACCTGCCACCCGGCCCCCATCGCTCGGGGAAGATCGCGGTCGTGGGCCATACGGCCCAGCATAACGGCGAGATTCTCGATTGGGGCTACTTGAAGTGTATCGATACCCATGTCTACGGCGAAGGGTGGCTCACTGCCCTGGATTTGACCACAGGTCAGTGCTGGCAAGCCGACAAATTCGGCGGCCTGCGGCTGCCGGGATGAGCGACGGGAGCAGACGGGCGGCGAAAACCATAACCAATACCCTCCGCAGGGTGTTGACGAACCTTTCGACACGCGTTCAATTAAACAATGCGACCGCAAGGGTCGATGGTGTTCAGAAAACCTGCCAGTTCGTCTACGCAGTCATTGTCGGATCATCTTGGCAGATTCGCCTCGTCGATCGTTGCGCTGCAGGGGTTGTTTTCGAGTTTTTGATATGTGTCTCGTTCGTGTTTCTTGCTTTGAAGGGGACTAGTCATGAGGTACCGCGCGTCTCGACCTTCTTACTCTGTCGTGCCACCCCGATCCGGCTTCACCCTGGTCGAATTGCTCGTGGTGATTGCCATCATCGGGATTCTGGTGGCTCTGTTGTTGCCGGCGATCCAAGCGGCTCGCGAGGCGGCTCGCCGGTCCCAGTGTGCCAACAACCTGGCTCAATTGGGGGTTGCCATGCACAATTACGCCGACACGCATGGGGTGCTGCCGCCGGGGAACATCCATTACGACAACCAGAACAGCCCCCCGGGTGCCAACCGGCAGTGGCTGGAAACTTCGGTTTGTGGCAGCTGCCCCTGGGGCAGCATCGGTTGGCCCGCCTTCATCCTGCCGTTCGTCGAAGCCCAGAATGTGCATGAGCTGATCGACTTCGGCGTGCAGGCCTATGCGCAATACCTCTGGGATCAGGACCGCAACAAGGGTCCGACCAACGACTTCGCCGTCAATCGCGAGGCGGCTCTGTCCCAACCGCCCGTGTTCGTGTGCCCCTCGGCCCGCCGCGCGCGCCCCCGAAACGAGCAGAAGGATTACTCGGTGAACGCCGGAACCAACTGCTGTCCCGAACGACGCAACTCGGGGAACCGCGACGGCCTGTTTCACTTTCTCAGTGAAGTCCGTTTGGCAGACATCACGGACGGGACCAGCACCACCTACATGATCCTGGAGAAGGCGCATTGGGCACCTCAGGCTTGGTGCCAGCCTGTTTCCCCGGAAAGGGGTTGCAACCCGTTCTTGTTTGTCAATCACCAGACTCAGGGGATGGTGGTGTATGGAGACCAGCCCATCAACTATGTGGGAGGCAACTCGCGGGCTCCCGCCAGTGGACATCCCGGCGGACTTCAGGTGGCGCTGGCCGATGCCAGTGTGCGGTTTGTCACCGAGCAGATCAATATGGCGGCCTACCGTGCCGGTTACACCCGGATGGGTGGCGAAACCCACGCTCCTTACTAAACAAGCTTGATTCACGATAGGAAGAAATGGTCATGAAGAACATGCGAGCGCAGGTGGGGGGTGCGAGGGGTGGCACCGGGCACGGTTTGGTCCTCGTGGCGTTGCTGGCAGCGCTGCTGACCCATGCCGGGTGTGGCGGTCGGGGCAGCGGGCCGCCTTTGGTCCAGGTGCGGGGCACGGTGACACGCGAGGGTAAACCGTTAGAGAATTTGATGGTCCATTTTCAGCCCGAATCGGGACGGCCCAGCCACGGGGTTACGGACAGTCAGGGCAATTTCACTCTGGAGTACCTGCCGGACCAACCGGGTGCGGTGCAGGGTCCGCATCGCGTCTTCGTCAGTTTTGTCCCACCGTCGGTCGAGGTGGAAATGGCGATCTTCGAGGGCCGCCATCAACACCCCCCGGAAATCGCGGCGGCACTCGAAAAATACGGGGATCCGGCGACCACGCCGCTGACGGTCGAATTGACGCAAGACGACACGGTGAACTTGGAATTGGACTGACACGGGCTTGGTATGCACGCGGAGTTGCCTGCCGGCCCCCCCCTAGTACGGACCCCTTATGACGCTTCCTCAGGTAGTGATTGTCGGACGGCCGAATGTCGGCAAGTCCAGTCTTTTCAATTGGCTTGCCGGCCGCCGTCTGGCGATCGTAGACGACGTGGCGGGCATCACCCGCGATCGTATGACCTGCGAGATCGAGCATGAGGGGCGTTGTTTCGAGTTGATCGACACGGGGGGAATCGGGATCCACGACGCAGACAATCTGAGTGAGGAGATCGAGCATCAGATTTCGGTGGCCTTGCACCAGGCCGATGTGCTGGTGTTTGTGGTCGATGTGCGGAGCGGTTTGGCGCCGTTGGACGAGCAGGTGGCCCGGCGGGTGCGGATGATCGGCAAGCCGGTGGTGCTGGTGGCGAACAAGGCGGACGCGGAGAAACACGATCTGCAGGCGGACGAGTTCTATCGGCTGGGGTGCGGCGACATGGTCCGCGTCAGCAGCCTGCAGAATCGCAACAAGCGGGAGTTACTGGAAGCCATCCGGGACGTCTTGCCCGAGCGGGCGGCTGCGGCGGGTGAAGAAGCTCAGATGAAGCTGGCGATCGTCGGCCGCCGAAACGTGGGCAAGAGCACCTTCATCAACACGCTGTTGTCCGAGCAGCGGATGATTGTCAGCGAGGTGCCGGGAACGACGCGTGACAGCGTGGATGTGCGATTCGTCATGGACGGCCAGACCTTCCTGGCGATCGACACGCCGGGGGTGCGGCGGCGCAAGAGCGTGCGGGAGAATGTCGAATTCTACGGCTTGCACCGGGCGCAGCGAAGCATCCGCCGGGCGGACGTGGTGCTGGCCTTCTTCGACGCCAGCCAGCGGATCGGGCAGGTCGACAAGCAATTGTGCTCGTACATCGACCAGAACTACAAGCCCTGCATTTTCGTGGTCAACAAGTGGGATTTGATGGTCCAGCACATGCCGACGGAGCGTTGGGCCGATTACCTTCGCGACACCTTTCCGTCCCTCTGGCACGCGCCGATCGCGTTCATCACGGGGATGACGGGCAAGAACATAAAAAAGCTGATCAATCATGCCCAGATGCTGTTCCACCAGTCGCGGCAGCGGATTGGCACCGGGCCCTTGAATCGGCTGGTGCGGCGAGCGTTGGAGCATCATCCGCCGCCTTTGTACCGCCAGCGGCGGCCGAAGATCTATTTTGCCACCCAGGTGCGTTCGCAGCCGCCCACGATCGTGCTGAAGTGCAACGAGCCCAAGGCGATTTCCCCTTCGTATCGCCGGTACCTGCTGGGCGTCTTCCGCGATCAGCTGGAATTCGGCGAAGTGCCGATCCGCCTGTTTTTCGAGAAACGCACGTCCAGCGATCCTCAGGACGAAGTGGCGGGTGATTGACGCCGCCACGCCTACCTTCCACAATCCGGGCAGAGGCT
>SLMF01000620.1 GCA_007133715.1 Planctomycetaceae bacterium | reverse complement strand
GGGGTCTCCGACGATCAGGATTTGCCGTAAGGGGCCGCAGGCCAAGTCGGCGGCCAACAGCAATTGGCCCACCGCCAGCGGGGCCTGTTCGATCAGCGGCGCCCCCTGCTGCAGCACGTTGCCGGCCGCGGTCAGGTAGTCCTCGCGACCGCAAAGGGTTCCCAGACTCCACAAACAGGTGGCTGCCATTGCGTTGCCACTGGGGACACTGCTGTCCGTCCATTCCCGCGTGCGAGCGATCAGCGGCTCGTGATCGTCGGCGGTGAAGAAAAAACTGCCGGTTTCCGGGTCGGTGAAGTGCTGCAGGACGAGGTCGGCCAGTTCCACTGCCGTTTCCACCCAGGACTCGTCGAAATCCAATTCGTACAAGTGCACCAGGGCTTGGATCAGGTACGCATAATCGTCCAGATAGGCATTGAAGCGTGCGTGACCCTGGCGCCAGCAATGCATCAGGCGTCCGTCGGGTCGGCGGAGTTCGTCCAGCAGGAACCGTGCGGCTCGCGTTGCCGCTTGGCCGTACTCGGGCATGTTGAGCACTGTGGCGGCCCGAGCCATCGCCTGGATCATCAGGCTGTTCCAGCTGACCAGAATTTTGTCATCTTTGTGGGGGCGAACCCGCAGTTGGCGGGCGGCCAGCAGTTGCTGGCGGGCGGCCGCCATTTCGGTTTCCCACACCGCCGGGTCCTCGCCGCGATCCGCTGCCACGCGGGCCAAGGGGCGGGGTCGATTCAAAATGCTGGTCCCCTGTTCGAAATTCCCTTGTTCCGTCACGTTGTACAGCTCGCAAAACCGCGTGCCGCGGGCCTCGCCCAAAATTCGGTGTATCTCACCCGGCGTCCACACGTAGAATTTGCCCTCCACGCCCTCGCTGTCCGCGTCTTCGGTGCTGTGAAAGCCGCCCGCCGGATCCGTCATATCTCGCCGCACGTAGTCCAGTGTTTCACGCACCACCCGAGCATAAGAGGAATCGCCCGTTGCCAGGTAGCCATCCAGATAGGCGTTGGCCAGCAAGGCGTTATCGTACAGCATCTTTTCGAAATGCGGCACTTGCCAGTTCTCGTCCACGCTGTAGCGAGCGAACCCGCCGCCCAAATGGTCGTAAATCCCCCCCCCGGCCATTCGGTCCAGGCTCCGGCAGGCCATCGTCCGAGCTTCTTCGCTGGCGGGCCGCTGACCCACCCGCAACAGGAACCGAATCAGCATCGGTTGCGGGAACTTGGGCCGGTGCCCGAAACCGCCGTGCGCGAAATCATAGGCCTGACGCAGTTTAACGACCGTTCCGTCCAGTCGCTCGCGCGACAGCTGGCCGCGAGCACCCGGCTCCGCTTCCGGCTGCAGGGCCGCGGTCAACCGAGCTGCCATGTCCTCCGCCGCCTCACGCCGCTGGCTCCAGGCGTCCGCAATCGCCTGCACGATCTGCGAGAATCCGGGCATGCCCATCCGCGGACGCGGCGGCCAATAGGTGCCCCCGTAAAACGGACGCAATTCCGGGGTCAGGAACACCGACATAGGCCAGCCCCCCTGCTGTGTCATCAGCTGCACCGCGTTCATGTACAGCTGGTCCAAGTCCGGACGCTCTTCGCGATCGACTTTGATGCACACAAACCACCGATTCAGCAGCTCCGCGATCTCCGGGTCCGAGAAACTTTCCCGTTCCATGACATGGCACCAATGGCAAGCCGAGTAGCCGATCGACAGGAAAATCGGCTTGTCCTCCGCCCTCGCCCGCTGCCAGGCTTCGGGGCCCCACGGGTACCAGTCCACCGGATTGTTCTGATGTTGCAGCAGATAAGGGCTGATTTCACCGGCAAGTCGATTCGGCATGGGGAGATTCCTTCGTGTCGAGAGCGATCGCGTGGTCCTCGGGTTGGCATTCTCAGGGCAGCGAACGCCAGTGGCCGTGACAGGAGGTCCCCTGCCCTGCCCTGCCCTGTTGCAACAGCACCGAGGTGCGCCGTTGCGTCTGCTGTCGCCGCGACGATTTCTGAGCTGGGCGGTGCGCCAGAGGATTGTTGCTTTCGCTGAACCGCCCGACAAGGGGAAGTCATGTATTCTGTAGGAGTGGGTTATTCGGGCCACCGTGGAGGAAGCGGGCGGTCGAGATAGCCATTTTGGGTGATTCTGGGGCTGCTTTGCTCGCGAAATGCGTTAGGATGCAGCGGGCGGTGTATCCGTGGGCGACCGTCTGAGAGCAACTTGTTCCGTTTTGAAAAATTCCGCGTCAGGATCTGAGCCTTGACCATGACCCCTACGTCACCGAGCAACGCGGTCGATGCGGCCGCTTTCGAATCTGAGTTGCGTGCGGTCGTTCGCGGCGACGTGTACTTCGATCTGGCCAGTTGCGGCATCCATGCCACCGACGCCAGCCATTACCAGATGATGCCGACCTGTGTGGTCGTACCGCGGGACGCCCGCGATCTGGTGGCCGCGATGCAAGTCGCCCACCGTTTTGCCGTACCGATGACGATGCGTGGCGCCGCCACCTCGCTGTCCGGCCAGACCTTTGGTACGGGGATGGTGGTGGACGTGTCGAAGTACATGGATCAGGTGCTGGAAGTCGATGAGGACGCGCGATGGGTCCGGGTTCAGCCCGGTGTGGTCCGCGATCGGTTGAACGCCCAACTGGCTCCCACCGGTCTGCATTTGGCCCCGGATCCGGCGACAGCCAACCGAGCGACCGTGGGGGGCATGATCGGCAACAACGCTTCGGGAACCCGTTCGATCGTTTATGGCAAAACGATCGACCATGTGATCAGTTGCCGGATCGCGTTGGCGGACGGCACGGTGATGGACTTGGAACCGCTCGATCGGTCGGAATGGCAACGTCGGAGCGAGGGTGTGGGGCGCGAGGCGGAGATTTATCGCGGTGTCCGGGACCTTTGTACGGAGAACCGGGAGGAGATTCGGGCCCGTTATCCTCGGGTGATGCGTCGCGTGGCCGGTTACAATCTGGACGAATTCGTGGACGGGGCCGGTTACACGGGTCCGATTGGCGGGCGCAAGCTGGACGGCCCGCGGGTTTGGAATCTGGCCAATCTGATCGTCGGCAGCGAGGGGACGTTGGCCTGTTTGCTGGAGGTCAAGCTGCGTCTGACGCCGTTGCCGTCGGCGACCGCGTTGGCGATTGTGCACTTTGACGACGAGCTGGACGCCCTGCGGCACGTTCCGGAGTTGCTGCGGCATCAGCCCAGCGCGGTCGAACTACTGGACGGCTTGGTGTTGCGGGAGGCGGTGGTCAATGCCAGCACGCGGGCTCTGGCCACGTTTGTGGAGGGCCAGCCCGGGGCGGTGCTGTTGATCGAAGTGTTTGGCGACGACGCGGACGACGCGTCACGGCGGATCCACAAGCTGGTCGACGACCTGCAGGCTCGCGGAATCGGTTATGCCTGGCCGATTCGCACCACAGTGCAAGGTCAGGCGGATGTGTGGAATGT
>SLMF01000336.1 GCA_007133715.1 Planctomycetaceae bacterium | reverse complement strand
TTGGGTGTCGTTGTTCGATGGGCGAACGCTGTTCGGCTGGAACGTCCCGGGCGAGGCGGACTGGCGAATCGAGGAGGACAGTTTGCTTGTCCGAGCGGCGGATCAGCCGGTGGCGTTATTGACTTCGGCTCAGTTCGCCGATTATGTGGTTCGAATGGAGGTCAAGAGTGAGCCGGGCACGTCGGGCGGGTTGTTGCTGCACTCCCCAGCCGAGGTGGTTGATGCGGCGACGGAGAGTTACCGGTTGAACTTGGCTGGGGGCTCCGAGGCCTACCCTGCGGGCAGTTTGGTGGGCCGGAAGCGTGCCGAGGCGGAAATCGCCAGCGAGGAGTGGCAGCAGTACGAGATCCGTGTTGTGGGCGAGACGGTCGAGGTATCCGTGGCGGGGGAAGCGCTTTTGACGTACGACGCTCCCGAGCCGTTGCGATTGGGACATCTGGGATTGCAGATCGACAGTGGCCAGTTGGCGGTTCGCAATTTCTGGCTGCAGCCGCGTGGTTTGGAGTCGATTTTCAATCATGAAGACCTGACCGGCTGGGTGACGTTTCCGGAGCGTGAGAGCCGCTTCACGGTGACGGACGAGGGCTGGATGCATGTCCAGGACGGTCCGGGCCAGTTGGAGACGGAGCAGTCGTATGGCGATTTTGTGTTGCAGTTGCAGTGCAAGACGCATGCGCCCGAGTTGAATTCGGGGATCTTTTTTCGGTGTATTCCGGGAGATCCGATGAACGGTTACGAGTCGCAGATTCACAACGGGATCGTGGACGGTGACCGCAGTCGGCCGGTAGATTGCGGGACGGGTGGTATTTTCCGCCGTCAGGACGCGCGGTTTGTTGCGGCCGACGACGCTACTTGGTTTTACAAGACGATTTTGGTGGTGGGTCCGCACATGACGGTGTGGGTCAACGGCTTGCAGGTCAGCGATTGGACCGACCAGCGGGAGCCGGACGAGAACCCGCGTCGTGGTTTGCGGTTGGAGCCGGGGACGATTCAGATTCAGGGTCACGATCCGACGACGGACATTTCGTTCCGCGAGTTTTGGGTGGCCGAGCTGCCGTCTCGGTCCGCACCGTAAGCCGTGTTTTTTTTGGGCAGGAGCTTGTCTTTTTCGAGAATGGGCGGACGCAAGGAGGGGGGGGCAGGCATGTCTTCGCTGCGACTGAGCTTTTTGGGTGCGGGCCAGATGGCGCGGGCCTTAGCCGGCGGTTTTGTGCGGGGCGGGCTGATCGCGGGCGACGCGATCATCGCGCATGATCCCTCGGCGGCAGCCTGCGAGCAATTTGCGGCCGGGGTTCCGGGCGCGCGTTTTGTCGACAGCAACCGGGCGGCGGTCCAGGCGGCTGAGCTGGTGATCGTGGCGGTCAAGCCGGCTTTGGTCGCGCCGGTCGGCCGCGAGGTCGCGGGCTGCTGGGACGCGGCACCGTTGATCGTCTCCGTGGCGGCCGGCATCCCCCTGCAGCGATTGCAAACCGAATTCGGTACCCGGCGGGTGATTCGCGTCATGCCCAACACGCCTTGTCTGGTCGGCCGCGGCGCCTGTGGGTACGCCGTGGGCGAGGGAGCGACCGCCGAGGATGCTCAGCAGGTCGATCGCTTGCTGGCCACGGTCGGGATTGCGTTCGAAGTGGACGAGTCGCTGCTGGACGCGGTTACCGGCTTGGCGGGCTCGGGCCCCGCTTTCGTTTACACGGTGATCGAAGCGTTGAGTGACGGGGGAGTCCGGATGGGTCTGCCGCGGCCGATTGCCACGGCGCTGGCAGCACAGACCGTGCGGGGGGCAGCCGAGATGGTGCAGGCCGAGGGACAGCATCCGGCCGTCCTGCGCGAACGGGTGACCAGCCCGGCGGGGACCACCATTTCGGGGATGCAGGCGTTGGAGCAGCAGGGGCTCCGGGCCGCTTTGATGGCCGCGGTCGAAGCGGCGACACGCCGTTCTGTCGAACTGGCTGGGCAATAGGAGTAACGTCTGATGTCGAATGGTGCCTTGTGCGTGATCGACGACAAACACGTGCCCTTGTACCGCATCCTCTGGGTGTCCGAGTTGCCTCATTTCTGCGGCAACGAGGATTGTATGTATGAGGGGCGATACGAAGTGCGATTGGAAATGGACGAATCGGTTTGGGCGAACCGCGAGGAACGCGATCAGGTCTTGGAAGCGCTCGAGGCCTGGGCTGGCGGCGGTACGGATACCGAGGAAGGTTGGAGCTGACAGCGGGCAGCTGGCGGAACGGTACTTGGGAACAGGGGTGGGAGGAACGATTGGCGATGCAGGCGAAGGAAATCAAGCCGGGTTCGGTGGTCAATTACGAGGGGTCGCCGGTGATGATTGAGGCGGTCATGGTCCAGACGCCTTCGGCACGCGGTGCGGCGACCTTGTACAAGTTTCGCGGACGCGATCTGCTGACGCGAAACAAGACGGACATTACGCTCAAGGGCGGGGAATCGCTGGAGGCGGCCGACTTCGAACGCCGGGCGGTCCGTTTGATGTACAGCGACGCGACCCATGTCCACTGGCTGGATCAGACCGATTACAATCAGTATTCCCTGGCCTTGTCGGATGTCGCCGAGCAGATGCCCTATGTGACCGAGGAACTCGAAGGAGCGATGGCCTTGATCTACAATGGCGAGTGTTTGGGTTTGCAGTTGCCGGTGGCCGTGGAATTGACGATTCAGGCCTGTGATCCGGGCGTTCGCGGCAATTCGGCGACCTCGCGGACCAAGCCGGCTACCTTGGAGACCGGTCTGGTGGTACAGGTGCCCGAGTACATGAAGGAGGGCGAGCGGATCAAGGTGGACACGCGTTCGGGGCAGTTCCTTTCCCGCGTGTAACGCTTGACAATCTCCCTCTGTTTGGATACCACAACGCACTGGTTGCCCCTTCCCTCCTTTTTTTCCTCACCGGTGACCTCATGAACGATTTGCCGTTGCCCGAAAGTTGTGCCCCGCGAAGCGACGCACCCTGCATCCTGCCGTTCCCTGATCTAGGGGTTGAGGTGCAGGGTATGGCCCCGCCGGCGTGGGGTGAATTGGTCGATTTCGACGACTTTGACGATTTCGATGATGACGATTTCGACGATTTCGACGACGAATTCGACGACGATTTCGAGGTGGAGCTGGAGGACGAGTACACGTTGGACGAGGACGAAGAGTTTGGTGACGAAGGAGAGGACGAGTCGAGCGAGTCCGACTTCGACGATGTGGAGGGCGTGGAGGAATCGAGTTCCGACCGGCTGCGGCGTGGCGGCCCCTGTGAAGACGACGACTTTGTAGACGATGAGGATGAGGGCTTCGAAGGCCGCTTCGAGGATGACGATTGATGTTCAAACCGGTACCGAGTCAGACCGATTTTCCTGCGTTGGAAGCCGACGTGCTGGCTTTCTGGAAGTCGCAGCAGATTTACGAGCGCTCGCTGGAACGCCGCGCGGATGCTCCCCG
>SLMF01000280.1 GCA_007133715.1 Planctomycetaceae bacterium | reverse complement strand
TCGAGTATGTGGGCGTGGATGCGCAGTACTTTTCCGTGGTGCTGATGCCGGATCGGCAGGAAGATCTGCGGGACGCGGTGTTTGCCGCCGCGACCGCCATGCCCGCCGGACTTGTCGGCGAGAAACGCAGCCAATGGGTCAAGACCACCAACAGCTCGTTTCGGTTGGACAGTCCCACCCGAATGCTGGAACCGGGGGAAGCTTGGTCCCAGCATTTCACGGTTTTCGCGGGCCCAAAGCGAAGGGACCTGCTGGGACACTACGGGCTGGACGATATGATCGCCTGGGGCTGGTTTTGGATGATCGCCCGGCCGCTGTCCCGTGTGCTGCATTTCTTCGCCTGGCTGCCCCTCGTGAACTACGGGCTGGCCATCATCATGCTGACCGTACTGGTTCGCAGTGCTATGATGCCGCTCAGCCGCAAGGCGGCCCGCAATGCGCAGATGATGCAGGAATTGGCCCCGGAGATGAAGCGGATTGCAGAGAAGTATAAGAACGATATGGAGAAACGGGCTGCGGCCCAGCGGGACTTGTTCGCCAAACATAATTATAACCCGCTGGGAGGATGCCTGCTGATGTTCGTCCAGCTGCCCATCTTCGTCGGCCTGTACCGGGCGCTGTCGATCGATATCCACTTGCGGCAAGCGTCCTTGATTCCCGGACTGCGCTGGTGCTCCAACCTGGCCGGCCCGGATATGCTGTGGTACTGGGAGCCGCATTTGCCCGCGATTCTGGCCAACCCGGGCACCGGTTGGTTGGGGCCGTACCTGAACGTCCTGCCGATCCTGACGATCGTGTTGTTCCTGTTGCAGCAGAAGATGTTCATGCCGCCGGCGACCGATGAGCAGACGCAGATGCAGCACCGCATGATGAAGTTCATGATGATCTTCATGGGCGTGTTATTCTTCCGGGTTCCCAGCGGCTTATGCGTTTATTTTATTGCGTCCAGCATTTGGGGCATTGCGGAGCGGAAGTTCCTGCCGCCGGTCAAGCCGGCGCCGGGAGGCCCGACGGCCTCGCGGCCCGGGCCCCGTCCGGACGATCGGTCGCCCACCAACGGCGATCCCCGCCGGAACCGGCTCAAGAAACGTCCCAAGAAACGCTGAGCTGGCCCCAGCCCCCGCGGCACGCACAATCCGTGTTCTCCGAGAACTTTCGACAAGCCGCATGACGCGGGAGCGCGGGATGCGAGAGACGGTCGGTCGCTGCGGCTCTGGAAGGGGTGCGGGGCGAGCGGACCGCCAGCCACTCGCACGCGACAGGACTAACGATCGTAGACGTCGACCTGCGTGCCGCGAGCGATCACCAGGACGTGGGCCAGATCCACGAATAAACCGTGCTCCATCACGCCCGGCATGGCGTCCAGCACGCGGGCAATTCGCCGCGGATCCGCGATCCGGTCAAAACTGCAATCCAAAATGAAATTCCCTTCGTCCGTCTCGAAAGGCGTGCCGTCCGACTGACGTCGCAACTGGACCGCACAACCCAGTTGCTTGACTCGTAAAACGATCGGCTTCCAAGCAAAACGTACCACCTCGACCGGCAGCGCGAAATTACCCAGTTGCTCGACACGCTTGCGCGAGTCGGCTACGATCACCACCCGCTTGCTGAACGAGGCGACAATCTTCTCCCGCAGCAGAGCCCCGCCACCCCCCTTGATCAGGTTCAACTCGTGGTCTACTTCGTCTGCCCCGTCAATCGTCAAGTGCAGTTGATCCACGTGATCAAAGTCGGTCAGAGGGATCCCGAATTGCTGGGCCAAACCGCGTGCGGCTTCCGAGGTCGGAACGCCACGAATCTGGAGACCGGCACGCACGCGTTCTCCCAGTAATTCCAACATGATGGCTGCCGTCGAACCGGAGCCCAGACCGAGACACATCCCGTCCTGCACCAAGTCCAGACTCCTCGCAGCCGCCAGACGTTTCTCCTGTTCGATATCTGCCATTCCGGACCCAAACTGCCTTGACAATGCCGCGTTGCATCACGCCCCGGGGCCACACCGCAGGGCCCCCCGCTCCGCAACAAAGGCCCGATGATACCCACTGCTCCGACACTTGCAAAGGGAATCCCCCCAATACGACGAATTTCATGCGTCGGTCACACCGCGGGTATGGGTGGCCTGGGCCCGTGAAACTGGTAGTACGTACAGGAAATCCGGCCGTTGTACAGCTTGCGGCGCCGGTCCGCCGAACGCCCTAAACGACGCTCGAAAAGGCGATCCGATGTCAAAAAATAATAAGACCAGGTGCCCAGCCCCCTTAAAATGCGGGGCATCGCCGCGTACAAACGCTGCAGGGCTTGATCGTCGTCCAAACGTTCTCCGTACGGTGGATTGCCAATCAGGACGCCGTACGCGACGGACGATTCCAAATGCTCGAAGGACTGCCGGCAAAATACCACCGACCCCTCTACGCCTGCCAGCCGCGCGTGGCGTTCGGCCAGTTCCAACGCGCGCGGGTCCAGGTCGCTGCCACGGATCGGGGTTTCCAGGTCCGGACGGGCGAGATCCAAGGCCTCTTGACGAGCTTGCTGCCACAGGGCCGCGGGCAAGGCGGGCCAGCGTTCCGAGGCAAAGGTCCGGTTCCGCCCCGGTGCCAGATTGCGACCAATCATGGCCGCCTCGATGGGTATCGTTCCCGTACCGCAAAAGGGATCCCATAAGAGCCGCCCAGGCCGCCAATAGCTTAACAGAACCAGTACGGCGCCCAGCGTCTCCTTCAAGGGCGCTTCACCGACCCAGGGCCGATAGCCGCGTTTATGGAGGCTGGGGCCCGTCGTGTCCAGGTACAGCGAGGCTCGGTCGTCTCGCAGCTGCAGTTCGACGCGGGTGTTCGGGCCGGTTTCCGGCAGCTGCTGCCGCCGATACACGGTCTGCAGGCGCCGGACAATCGCTTTCTTCACGGCTCGCTGGCAAGCGGGCACGCTGGTCAATCGACTGTTCTGGCTGCGCGCATGCACGGGAAACGCGGCGTCCCGAGGCAGCCAAGCCTCCCAGGGCAGCTCTCGCGTTCGCTCGAACAGCTGGTCGAAGTCCGGGGCGGGAAAATCGCCCAGACGGACCAGCACGCGATCGGCAGAGCGAAGCCACAGGTTGGCGCGGCAGATTGCCGCGGCATCGCCGCGAAATACTACTTGACCCGGCAATCCGCCCTTGGCCTCATATCCCAAAGCTCGGAGTTCTCGTACCGTCACCGCTTCCACACCAAAGGCGGTCGCGGCCATCAATTCCAGTGAAGTCATGGTTTCCATTCGGTGGGGCGTTACCTGCCGAAAAATGTGCCTTAGGCAACTCGCAGGAAATAATCTACCGCGTTCGGCGAGGGTCTCCCCGCGTTCGGCGCGGGTCTCCCCGCGTTCGGCGAGGGTCTCCCGACCCCGCCACTTCGTTCGCCGCGGGTCTCCCCGCGTTCGGCGAGGGTCTCCCGACCCCGCCACTTCGTTCG
>SLMF01000598.1 GCA_007133715.1 Planctomycetaceae bacterium | reverse complement strand
TTGTACCGACCCGATATTCGGACCGTGCATGTCCCCGTCTTCGAATCCGAAAGCCTGCGGCGGAACTTGGGGGAGCGGTTGACCGAAGCGGTGATCAAGGAAATCGAACAGCGTACCCCCTATAAGGTGGTAGGCTCCACCAACGCAGACAGCGTATTGACGGGACGGATCACTCGCGAGCAAAAACGGGTGGTGACGGTCAATCGAAACAACGACGCTCGCGAGCTGGAGACCGAGTTGATGGTCGAGGTCCGCTGGGCGAACCGCCGCGGCGACATGTTGATGCAGCGTGGCGGGCTACCCTTGCCCCAGCTGGAATTCGGGGTCATTCAGGGAGCGGTGTTCCTGCCCGAGGCAGGGCAATCGCGAGTGACCAGCGAACAGGAGGTGATCGACCGGCTGGCGCGCGACATCGTTGGTCAGATGGAAATCGGGTGGTAGCCGGGGCAGCCCCATCGACCATGCCCGCGGGAAAACCGAGCGTCACGTGGCACGAGCAAGCGGAACGCCGTTTTCGCTCCGGTCTGCCGTTTGGCTTGGCAGACGGCGGCGGACCGGCCAGCTTCGTCAGTCATCGGGCCTTCCGGTGCCGCCGCAGTTGGTTCGCAAAGCGCACGTCGGGACGGCCTTTCCCCGGCCGTCCCTCGTTTGCCCCTCCAACTCAGCTGCGTTGCTCGACCGGCTGATAGTCCCGCAACGGGGGGCCGGTGTAAACCTGACGCGGTCGGTAGATCCGGCTGTGGTTGTCATGGACCTCCTTCCATTGGGCGATCCACCCGGGCATCCGCCCGATCGCAAACATCACGGTGTACATGTTCACCGGGATCCCCATCGCCCTTAACAGGACGCCCGAGTAAAAGTCAACGTTGGGGTACAGGTTCCGGCTGATGAAGTAATCATCGCTCAACGCCACTTCTTCCAGCCGTTGCGCAATATCCAGCAGGGGATCGTGTCGCCCGAGCTTTGCCAACACGCGAGGGGTGTGCTCTCGTAAGATCTGGGCCCGCGGATCGTAGCTGCGGTAGACCCCGTGCCCGAAACCAAACAAGCGCTCTTCCTTCCGCTTGACCCGTTCGATCAGGTCGGCAATGCTGGTTCCCGATTTCTGGATCTTGATCAGCTGTTCGACGACCGCCACGTTGGCCCCCCCGTGCAGAGGACCCCACAACGCGCACACGCCCGCGGCGCACGAGGCGAACAGATTCGCTCCCGACGAACCGACCATGCGCACGGTCGACGCCGAACAGTTCTGCTCGTGATCCGCATGCAGGATCAAAAACAAACTCAGAGCCTTCAGAATGTCCGGGTCCGGCTCGTACGACTTGTGCGGCAACGAGAACATCATGTGGAGAAAATTGTTGCAATAGCTCAGTTGGGGGTTCGGATACATGATCGGTTCCCCCTGGGACGTCCGGTAGGCAGCCGCCGCAACCGTGCGGATCTTCGAAATCAACCGCGCTGCCGCGTACTCGAATGTCTGTTCGTCCTCCATCTGCATCACATCCAAGCTGTAGCAGGACATCGTGTTGATCATGGATGACAGGATGGCCATCGGCGGAGCTTTGGGGGGGAAACCCTGGAACGAATGACGCATCCCCTCGTGAATCATTTCGTGTTCTGTCAGCAGATCACGAAAGCGTGCCAGATGATCGGCGGTTGGCAAATCCCCGTAAATCAACAGCAGCGCCGTTTCGATAAACGTGGAATTCTCCGCCAATTGCTCGATCGGTATCCCACGGTACCGCAGGATACCCTTCTCGCCATCAATAAAACTGATGCGGGACTCCACCGACCCGGTGTTGCGGTACCCCTCATCTAAGGTAATATAGCCCGTTTCGCCACGCAACTTGGTGATGTCCACCGCATGTTCGTTTTCGGTGCCGATGACGATCGGAAGTTCGAGCTCTTTTTCCGGCAGGATCAGTCGGGCTGTTCCACCCGAAAAAGCGACTGGATCGGTCATGCAAAACTCCAAAACTGAAAGGAATCCTCGGCGACTGGTTGCGCCCCACTTTTCTCCGTGCTGACATTTTGCCCCGAGCAAGCCATAAATCAAGAGGGCCGGACAGGAGGGAAACAAAAGTGGGGTTTTGGTGCTAAGCCCTTTATTTTCAGCAGGTTGCGTTCATTTCACCCAAGACAGTGGGAGCTATTCTAGGGGACCTTCGAATACCGTATTACGATGAATTTGCTCAAGAAAACTGGCTGGAGTGTGCAAGTACACTTACCCACGATAGGGCAAGTGGATACAACTGCAACGAACTGTATCGCGGTCGTTCTCTTTGTTCGGCCATTGCGAACGCCTTGACGCTCACCCTTAACCGCCCATCTGGGTCGGGAACTCCGAAACCGCCGCGTTTTCGTGAAGGCCTCTTCGGCCAAACTGCGTGCTCGAATCCGGCAATCGGGCCCCTTCCCGGAATCGCTCTTGTCACCGATCCGGTCGGCCGCTATCGTTGCCGCCCTGGAAATGCGTTGTTCGCTTCGCTCTCCTCCCGCCACCCTCGGCAATGCGACACGGATGTTGAAATGGATCACGCTGGCTCACGAACACCGCCCCGCTGGTTGCTTGCACTCGTTATCTTCGTGCTGCTCGCTTCCCAAGGATGTACGGCCTTCACCTCGAATCTATTGTACTGGATCCACGGGGGGCACAAACTACCTGCCGAGTATTCGGGCCTGGCCGAGCAGCGTGTGGCGATTGTCAGCGTGGCAAACGCTTCCACGGTCGGCACCCACTCCATGTCACGTCTGGTCGAGCGGGCGGTGGCGGTGATTCTGAACCAAAACGTCAAGAAGATCCAGATCGTGCCGCAGGAAGAGATCGCCGATTGGATTGACCAGAACGACTGGGACCAACTGGACTATCGCGAGATTGGCCGGGGGGTCGCGGCGGACAAAGTTCTGGCGATCGATCTGGACTCGGTTCGCCTGCATGAGGGAATGACGCTGTACAAGGGGCGTGCGGACCTGATTGTGTCGGTATATGATATGAACGACGAAGGCCGGGTCGTGTTTCGCAAGAGCATTCCCGACTTCACTTTCCCCCGCAACAGTGCCCGGCACTCGACCGAGATGAGCGAGGCTCGCTTTCGCGAGATGTTCGTCATGGTCCTTTCCCAGCACATTGCCAAGCACTTCTACGAATACCGGATCGAAGAGGACTTTGCCCACGACGCCGTGGGTTTGGCCTACTAATGGGTTTGGCCTACTGAGACGGGTCGCATCTCACGCGTTCGAATCGCCGAAGGTTATCGACGTCGAAATCCGCCATCCATCGCTCTTGAAAAACGTGTGAATTTGCGGCACGAGCAATTTTGTCCCCTTGAAGCGGTCCGCAAAAAAACGCCCTGGCGACCGTGTTCGGGTCATCAGGGCGTTGGAGATGCTTCCCGGCCAGCGGGTGCCGGCCGAGCTTCTGAGTTCGTTACTCGAGGATGATCGATTCGCTCGGGCAGCCGTCCGCAGCTTCCCGGCACGCATCTTCGAATTCGGCGGGAACCGGATCGGCGATCACCACCGCGATATCGTCATCGCCCATCTCGAACACTTCGGGACAGACATCGATACAAACCCCACATCCTGAGCAACTGTCGTCGACGACGGCTTTCATCGTGACTCCTTCAAACTGGAAACAAAGAAAATGGAAAGGTCCGCAGTCGTGCGGGCGCGAGCCCCCCTTTGGCCCGCGCGCAATCATTCTAAGACCATGAACATACCGAAACAGGTCGGTTTGCAAAAGGCGTCCCCGTGACCGGGCCGCGGAAATCTTAGGCCAACTGCTCGCGATTCTCGGCGATCTTTTCGATCGCGTTGGCAATATCGTCCATGTCCTCTCGGGTCCCCAGCAGCAGTCGCTGGCTCAAACAGACCGCTTCACTGCACAGTCGATCATTATCCGGGCACTCGATCTGTTCGCGGCAATGGTCCAGCTGCCGGAGCGAGTACATACGGCGGAAGTTGCGCGAACTCAAGGTGTTCTCGATAAAGGGGGCCTTGTTCAACTGGCCGTACCCCCCCGAGCAAGGAATACCTTCCGCTCGCAAGGCTGACATGAAGCGTGCTCGGCTGACCCCGTCGAATTCCTCCGCCACAAACCGGAGCGGATACAAATGGTATGCGGCCCGCGTCACTCCTTCATACAACGTGTGCGGGACGATGCCCGGGATGCCCTGCAGCCGCTGGGTCAGGTAACGCCCGTTTTCCCAACGACGTTCGGTCTGCTCTTCCAAACGTTGCATTTGGGCCAGCAGGATGGCGGCTTGGAACTCGGTCATCCGGCATTTGGACCCCAGATAGGGACCACCGTGTCCGAAGTTGTGGTAGGAGACCGCGCGGTCCATCACCGCCTCGTCATCCCCTAGAATGGCACCACCCTCGCCACAAGTCAGGTGTTTCGAGTTCTGGAAGCTGAAGCAGCCCAGGTCTCCCAGCGTTCCGCACTTCTGCCCGTTCCGTTCGGCCAGCCACGCCTGACAGGCATCCTCCAGGACCACCAGATTGTGCTTTTGGGCGATCGTGTTGATGCGATCCATGGCGGCGGGCAGCCCATAGATGTGGACCGGCAGGATGGCTTTCGTTTGGGGGGTGATTTTTTCCTCGATCTTCTCCGGATTGATCAAAAACGTCTCGGGATCGGTGTCCACCATGATCGGCAGGGCGCCGACCAGGAAGATCACGCTGATCGAGGCGACGAACGTGTAGGGTCCGACCAGAACCTCGTCGCCCACGCCGATGTCCAGAGCGTTCAGGGCGGTGATCAGGGCGGTGGTACCGTGCGTGGTTGCCAGACAGCGTTTGGCCTGATTGAGTTCCGCCCACTTTTTTTCGAAATCGGCGACCACGCGGCTGCGCGACCACACCCCTCCTCGCAGCACGGAGAGAACCTGTGCTTCGTCGGCCTCTTGGTCCCAAATCGGCCAGCCCGGCCACCCCCGCGTACGCATGGGCGTGCCACCCTGGATGGCCAGTTTTGCAGCGGTGTGCCGGGCCGTAGCTCGAGCTGCCGGGGGGCTCGCAGCCACCGTGGCCAGCGACCCTACCGAAGTGGCTGCCACGAATTGTCGTCGATTGAACAGCGGCGCATTCATTGTCCCGTCCTTTCGCATAAGCGGGTCAGTGCTGGGCGAATACCTTGGAAAAGGGAAACGATTCCCCAGGATCCGCAAATCCTGCTTCGGGTTCGAAACCCGTCAGTTGCTCGAATTGATCTGGCAATCGCCGACGCCCGGCTCTCGCGGGGGCTCACCGCACGCCGCGCGCCGTGCGAATCATGGCATGCAAATTCTCCGGCGGCGTTGTGGGAGGGATCGCACAACCCGCGTTCAACACGAATCGAGGCGTGTCGGCAAACGTTTCCAACAGCTTGCCGGTCGCCGAGGCAACTTGATCCCCACTCCCGTGAGCGAGCACGGCACTGGGATCGAGATTGCCCAGGAACACGGCACGATCCCGCATCATGTCATGGGCGGTGACCAGGTCGGTTTTGTAATCCAGTTCCAAACCGTCCGCACCGCTGGCCAGCATCGCGTCCAGAATCGGGTCCGTGCGGCCACAGATATGCAGCACATAACGGCACCCCAACCGGTGGGCATGGTCCGCGAGTCGTTGTTCGTAAGGCAGGGCAAAACGTCGGTAGAAACTGGGCGAAACGATCTCCGGCCCCGCCGGGCTGTCCCCATTGCTCAACATGGGTGCCCCGGTTTCGGCCATCAAGGACAGAAACTGGCAACCGGCTTCCGTACAGTATTCCAGCAGTGCCCGAACGTGCGGCTCGCGTTCCGGTTCCATCAGGTCCATCATCCACTCGGCCGGGGTGCGCAGCATACTGGCCAGCGAAAACGGAGCTTGGTCGCAGTTTCCCCGCAGGTAGATTTCGCCGCCAAAGTACTGGACCAGCTGCCGGGTGGCTTCCAGCCAGATCTGCACGCGAGGATGGCGGCCCACATCGGGCGGCGGCAGATCCTGGACTTGCTCCAACCGCTCCAACCGTGGGCCGGCGCATCGTGCCGGTTCGTCCTCCGGCAACTCGACCGGTGTCCCCAGCGCTTCGGCCAGCGTCGCCGTATCGACGTCGACCAGCACCCCGTCATATTGATAGGTTTCGATGGCCCGGATGAAGGATTGGGCGATATGTTCCGGTTTTGCCCGATAGGAGGCCATCGTATGTCCCGCCTCGCGGGCGGCGAGCAGGAAATTGTGCAGCATGATTGGGACCCGATCAGGCCAACGCCCCTGGAAAGCTGCCTCGATTCGCTGGAAACCGTTCATAACTCCGCATTCTAATCGGCCCGTCAACCCGTGGCAACGTTGCGACAGGAAGAGGTTGAACCGGATCGAGTACGGCGGATATTTTCATCTTTCACGCACCGCGAGTTCCCCGGTAGCTCTCGGCCGAAAAACGGCGGGGCCCGAATTGCGTGCCGTCACGATCGAGGCTCTTGAATTCCGACGTTCCAACTCACGCTTCAGGCCGGCAGACTACCCTCCGGGGTGGGCGCTGCTGACCACCGGTAAGCTGGTTTTCGGAAGGCGGACTAGCCGCGGGCGGGGCGCATCTGGTAATATGTCAGCCATGAGCGAGTGTCACAACAGCCTGGGAGTCGAACGGATCGTATCGGGCGGGCAGACCGGCGTGGATCGTGCGGGGCTGGACGCCGCGATCTTGATGGGCTTGGCTCACGGCGGTTGGTGTCCCCGCGGCCGATTGGCCGAGGACGGCCGGATTCCTCCCGAATACCGGCTGGAAGAAACCCGCTCGGCCGACTACCCGGCACGCACGGAGCAGAACGTGATCGATTCGGATGCGACGCTGATCCTGTATCGCGGTCGGCTGTTCGGGGGGACGGATTTGACCTGCCGCTTGGCAGCCAAACATGCGCGGCCCCTGTTGGTGGTCAATCTGCAAAACGAACCGGGCGTATCGCAGGTCCACCGCTGGTTGGCAAAGCATGATGTGCGGGTCTTGAATGTGGCCGGCCCCCGAGAAAGTTCGGCAAACGGGATCCGGGATCAGGCCTTGGAATTCCTGTGCCGGGTCTTTGAGCCCGCGCCGGTCGAGTGATTGGGAACAAGGGAACGAGGAGCGAAGCGCAGAATCATGATCCGAGTTGGCATATTGGGAGCGACGGGCTACACGGCCCTGGAGTTGATCAAGATCTTGATCCGGCACCCACAGGTGGAGATCGGGGCCTTGACCACTCGCCAATCGGGGCGTCCGGCCGTCTCGCAAATACACCCCTCGCTGGCAGGAAAACTGGACTTGCCGCTGGAGGACCTTTCACCGGACGAGGTGGTCGCGCGATGCGATTGTGTGTTCAGTTGTCTGCCGCACGCCGCTTCGGCGGAGGTGGTGAAGCGGTTGGTGGATGCGGGCCAGCGAGTCATCGATTTCAGTGCCGATTACCGCTTGAACGACGCCGAGGTCTACACGGCGTGGTACGGGGAAACCCACCCGGATCCGGAGCGTCTGGGACGGGTGCCTTACGGTTTGCCCGAGTTATTTGCCGCGCAGATTTCAGAAGCCCCCCTGGTCGCGAATCCGGGCTGCTATCCGACCGCAGCCGTGCTCGCTTTGGCCCCCTTGCTCATCGCTCGCTTGGTACGCCGTGAGGGAATCATCCTGGATTCCAAAAGTGGGGTGAGCGGTGCAGGCCGAACGCCCAAACTGGGAACGCTGTTCCCCGAGTGCAACGAGTCGATCGCGGCCTACAACGTGGGGCAGCACCGCCATACGCCCGAAATCGACCAGCTGCTCGGCCAACTGGCGGGAGCGCCGGTTGAGACGATCTTCACTCCGCATCTGGTACCCATGGATCGGGGGATTTTGACCACGGCATACACGCTTCCCGTGGGCGATTTGACGGAAGCCGCTGCGGCGGAAACCCTCCGCGACTTCTACCGCGAGCATCCGTTTGTAACCGTGGTGGATTCGCTGCCGGCCACCAAGCATGTCAGCGGCACGAACGCCTGCCATCTGGCGGTCCGTCGAGTCCGAGAGCGGTTGTTGGTGTTCAGCTGTATCGACAATTTGTTGAAGGGTGCCTCGGGGGCGGCCGTCCAGAATTTCAACTGGATGTACGGTTTCCCCGAAACAACCGCTCTGATATGACAAGCGCTCTGATATGACAAGCGCCCTGATGTGACAAGCACGCCCTGAGTGGACCTCTCCGTTTTGTTTTCAAGAGGGAATCGCCTTGATGTCGCTCGTTGTTCCGCGCGGGTTTCGGCTGGCCGGTGTCTCCTGTGGCCTGAAGCAGGACGCGACCCGGGAGGATTTGACGCTGATTGTCAGTGAGGCAGCGAGCGTAGCCGCCGGGGTCTATACTCAGAACGCGGTATACGCGGCTCCCGTGGCGGTTGATCGCTCCCGGACGCCGTCGTCCCGAATTCGGGCGGTCGTTGCCAATTCCGGCAATGCCAACGCCTGCACGGGCGAGCGGGGTATGCGGGACGCGTTGCAGATGGCCGCTTCGGCTGCCGCCGGTTGCCAAGCGGAACCGGACCAAGCGTTGGTGCTGTCGACGGGCGTGATCGGCCAGTTTTTGCCGATGGAGCGGATCGAGCGGGGGATCCGCCGTGCTTTTTCCCGTTTGGGCGACGGCACCGACGCGTTTTTGGCAGCGGCCCGCGGTATTTTGACGACGGACAACGGCCCCAAGATCGACGGCCGGACGCTGGAGCTGAACGGCCAGACGATCCGTCTCGCGGGCATGGCCAAAGGTGCGGGCATGATCGGCCCGCGGATGGCGACCATGCTGGGGGTACTGCTGACCGACGCGGCTTTGACCGAGCACGACGCCCAAACGCTGTTGGTCGAAGCGGTCGAGCACAGTTTCCATTGCATCAGTGTGGACGGTCACACCAGTACGAATGACACCGTGCTGTTATTGGCCAGTGGTGCTGCCGGCGGCCCTCCGCTGAGCGGTCCGGAGTTGGCGGCGTTTCAAGATGTGTTGACCGAGCAGTGCATCGCGCTGGCCCGTCAGATTCCGGACGATGGCGAGGGTGCTTCGCATCGGATCACCATCGACGTGCACGGTGCCCGCTCGCGCGCCGACGCGCGTCGGGTCGCGCGAGCCGTGGCCGACAGCCCGCTGGTCAAGACGGCGATCGCGGGCGGTGATCCCAATTGGGGACGCATCGTTTCCGCCGCCGGCTATTCCGGTGCCGAGTTCGAACCCGACGCTTTGCGTTTGCGGGTGAACGGCGTCTGCTTGTACCAAGCGGGCGAACCGGCCGATTTCGATGCCGCGGCGGTCAGTCGCTCGATCCGCGACCACCGCGAAACCCATCTGCAAATCGAACTGGGCGCTGGCGAAGCCCAACTCCGCTTCTGGACCAGCGACTTGACGGTCGCCTACGTGCGTTTCAATTCGGAGTATCACACCTGAGCCAGTTTCCGGCGTGTGTGTGTGCATTCCGGCGGGGGATTGGCGGGCTACCGATTTCGGATTCGAGTAACCCGCGGTGGACGCCCGGCTACGGAGTCGCGGCGGCCGATGCTTCTGCCTCCGCTTGGCGGTGCGCCAGCCCGGCCTCGATCCGGTTCAGCGCGTTCAGAATTGCGCGGATCGTGGCTTCGACCGTGTCGGTCGAAACGCCCCGTCCCCGGCTGACAATCCCTTCGTACTCGATCTCCAGCGTGACTTCGCCCTGCGCATCGCGTCCGACGGTGGCACTGCGGGCCTCGAAATCCTTGCACCGCAACTGCTTGCCGGTGATCATTTCGATCACCCGAAAGGCCGCATCGATCTGGCCGTCGCCGGCTGCCACTTCCTGCGTATAGTCGCGTTCGCCGCGTCGCAGCGTCAGGCGGGCAGAGGGCGGCCGCACGGTACAGGACGACGTTTCGAAGGAAACCAGCGACCAACCGGCGTCGATCGCCTCGTGCAACCGCTTTTCGATCAGAGCCAGGATATCGCCGTCATAGATCTGCTTCTTCTTGTCCGCCAACACTTTGAATTCCTCGAAAACCTCCTGCAACTGCTCGCCGGTCAGGTGGAACCCGAGCGTTTTAGCCCGTTCGTTCAAAGCGGCACGGCCGCTGTGCTTGCCCATCACCAGATCGCTTTGCCCCAAGCCCACGTCCTGGGGCTGCATGATCTCGTAGGTTCGCCAATCCCGCAGCATGCCCGCTTGGTGGATCCCCGCCTCGTGAGCAAACGCGTTGCGACCGACAATCGCCTTGTTCCGCTGGACCTGCAATCCGGTGACGGAGGCCACCAGGCGGCTGGTCGGCACCAGCCGCCGGGTCTCGATGCGCGTGCCGCATTGCAAATGATCGGCGCGAGTGCGGATCGCCATCACGACTTCTTCCAAGGCGGCATTGCCGGCCCGTTCGCCAATCCCGTTGATGGTGCATTCGATCTGCCCGGCCCCGTTTTCCACTGCTGCCAAGCTGTTGGCGACGGCCAGCCCCAGATCGTTGTGGCAATGGACACTGATCACGGCCCGCTGGATATTGGGCACCCGCTGGCGCAACAGGGCGATGGTCTCGCCCATTTGTGCGGGCAAGGCATAACCGACCGTATCGGGGATATTGATCGTGGTGGCCCCCGCATCAATGGCCGCCTCGACGACTTGACACAGGAAGTCATGTTCGGTACGCGCCGCATCTTCCGGAGAAAACTCGATGTCGTCGCAATAGCCGACCGCCCGGCGAATCCCTTCGCAAGCCCGCTCGATTATCTGCTCCCGCGTCATCCGCAGTTTGGCTTCGCGATGGATCGCACTGGTAGCCAGGAACACGTGGATTCGCGGCTGTTCGGCCGCCTTCAAGGCCTCCCAAGCCCGGTCGATGTCCTGAGGATTGCAACGAGCCAGACCGCAGATCGTCGTGCCGCGAACCTTCTCGGCAATCAAACGCACGGCCTCAAAGTCCCCTGGCGAAGCGATCGGGAACCCGGCTTCGATCACGTCGACCCCCAACTCCCGCAGCGCCTGGGCAATCTCCAGCTTCTCCGTCAGATTCATACTTGCCCCCGGCGATTGCTCGCCATCGCGCAGCGTGGTGTCAAAGATCGTGATGCGTCGCAGTTCAGCCATGTCCCTGTCCTGATGGGCTTGATGGAAATTGACAAACAAAAAAAGCCCCGGGGCGTCGGACCCCGGGGCCTTACGGATACGTTCGCGGCGCTCGGCCTCCTAAGGTCCCGAAGTCCCAGGTTCCAACAACAGAGGCAGCAGCAGCGCGTTCATCGATCGTTCCTTGTTCGAGAATCTCGAAATTCTATCGGATGGCCCCCCGTTGTCAAGCCCCACGGAACCTTGGCTTGTCAGCAGCATGTATTGCAAGCCCACCTTCAAACCGAATCCGGAACCACATAGGGTTCCCGGTAGTCCCGTTTCAAAAACGCATCCGCCTCGGGATCGTCCACAAACCGTTCGGTCTGGGGATCGAAATGGACGCTCCGCCCCAGGCGGGCCGAGATCTTCGCCAAATGACATACGGTCGTCGATCGATGACCTTCCTCGATGTCGGCCGCCAACTCCTCGTGGCGACGGCTGCGTATCGCCTGCAACCAGTTGCGAAAGTGGGGGATGCTCTCCGTCCGCCAGTCGATACCGGGCGGGTCCGCCTTCGAAGGACCCGGCTCGTTCCGGGGCCCCAAAAAAGTGTGGTAACTGCTGTAGTCCGGAAAGATCATGTAGCCCTCGCTGCCAAAAAAGATCTCCCCCACACACTGGTTCGGTGCCACAAACGGATATTCGTCCCGCATCCCCGCCTCGCTGTTCGTGTACCAGTGGCGGATCTCGAAGGTGACCAGAACTTTGCGGTCACGCCACTGGCACAAAAACGCCTGGGTGTTCGGCGTGTCGGCATCGTCGTCATCACCGGGCACGAAGCGATCGCCCAGCGACATCAGGGTGATCGGATGCTCGTCCAATCCCAAGCCCCAGCGGATCTTGTCGATGTCATGGACCGTCTGATTCGCCACGTCGCCACTGGCAAAATTTTCCAGCCAGTACCATCGGCGGTGATTGAAACTGCTATAGGGGACCATGCGAGCCGGTCCGACCCAAGCATCCCAGTCCAGTCCGGTAGGGACCGGGCGGACTTGATGCCGCCCCAGATTGCCCCGCAATTTGTAGGTCATCCCCCGCGCCATATACGGCTCGCCAATCACCCCCTCTTTCAGCTTGCGCATCCCCTCCACCACGTTGGGACTGGACCGGTTCTGCATGCCGACTTGAACCATGCAGTTGTATTTTCGAGCGGCCTTCACCATTTGCCGCCCCTCCCAGATGCACCAACTGGCCGGTTTTTCGATAAACACGTCCTTGCCCGCCTGGCAGGCCCAGATGGTCTGCAGGGCGTGCCAGTGGTCTTGAGTCGAAAAGCTGACAGCATCGATCGAGGGGTCATCGAACAGCGCCCGCTGGTCGTGATACGTCTTCAGCTGCAACCCTTTGAGGTCCGGGAAACGTTCGGCTGCCGATTCCAATTGGTTTCGGTCACAGTCGCAGACGGCGGCGATCACCACGTTGTCGGTCTCGGCCATTTCTTTCAAGCAGCCGATGTGGGAGGCCATTCGTCCGCCGAGTCCGACCAACCCGACGCGAATCCGTTCATTCGCCCCCCGTTTGCCGAGCACGACGGTCGGGGCGACCGCCACGGTACCGGCGGTTGCGGCGGTGGCTTGTAAAAAGCTGCGGCGATCTCTCGTTGGCATGATTCGCTCCTCATGGCTCCCCTGTCTCTGAACACGTCGTGCTTCCCGCGGAGGCAGTCTTCCCGAGCCTGCATTCTAGTCCGAACTTTTTCCTCGAATCAAGGCGAGCACCGGACAACACCCGCCAGGGGGTGCGCGGGCGGGGCTCAGTCGCCGCGGAGGGCGGGCAGCAAGGGGGCGCGGAGCGTCGCGCGGACCGAGGCCAGGCTGGACAGGATGCCCGCCACCAAGACCACCGCCAGCATGATGCTCAGGTCGCCCAAAGGGATCGCGGCTCCGCCCGCATAGATCGAGGGCAGCACGACGACCAAGGCGGCCAGAAAGCCGCTGAGCAAACCGCCCAACAGCAGTGCCAGGTTCTCGCCCATGACCATG
>SLMF01000071.1 GCA_007133715.1 Planctomycetaceae bacterium | reverse complement strand
GTTTTCGCCCAGGTAGGTGCAGGGACAGGTCCCGTTCACAGAATGCCCGACACGCAACACACCAACCCTTTCCCATTTTCCCGAGGAGCTTTGAGCATGCGAAACCCCATTCTGCCAACCTTTTTCCTTCTTGTAATGACCCTGCTGTTTGCCTCGCAGTCCGCCGCCGGGCAGTTGCTCGTCGGCACCGCCACGGCTGACATTACGCCCGAAGGCCCCGTGGCGCTGCGCGGGCAGTTCCAGCTGCGCATCGCCGGGACGGTCGAAACACCGCTGGCCGCCGGCGTGGTGGCCCTCGAGTCGCGCGACGGCGACCAGACGCGCGACGTGGCCGTGATGGTCGCCTGTGACCTGATTGCCATCCCCAATACAGTTCGGGACATGGTGCGCGAGGAGGTGGCCAAGCGGATTCCCGGGCTGGACACACAGAAGATCTTCCTGAGCGGCACCCACACGCACACGGCGCCTGCCATGGAGCCCGGCACGTTCATCCTGCCGGACGAGGGCGTGGTGACGATCGAAGACTATCGGGCATTTCTCGTCGGGCGGCTCGCCGATGCGATCGAGAAGGCGTGGAACAACCGCGCACCGGGCAGTGTGACCTGGGGGCTCGACCATGCTGTGGTGGCGTACAACCGCCGCGCTGTCTACGCCGACGGCTCCGCTCGTATGTACGGCGCAACCAACGTGCCCGAGTTCCGCGGCATCGAAGGCTACGAGGACCACAGCGTCAACACCTTGTTCTTCTTCGACGCGGAAGACGAACTGATTGCCGTATGCATTTTGGTGCCCAGCCCTTCCCAGGTGGTCGAATCGCGTTCGACCATCAACGCCGACTTCTGGTACCCGGTGTATCAGGCCCTGCGCGAGCGGCATGGGGAGGATCTGTGCATTCTCGGCTGGGGCGGCGCCGCGGGCGATCAGGCCCCGCGGCCGATGTTCCGCCGAGCGGCGGAAGGGCGCATGACGCGTCTTCGCGGGTTGGACGCCATGGGTGAACTCGCACGCCGTATTGTGCGGGCGGTCGACGAGGCGTATGCCGTGGTCAAAAATGAACACCGATCGGAGGTGCCGCTGGTCCATCACGTGGAAACCCTCCAACTGCCCATGCGCCTGGTGACCGAGTCTGAATACCAACAAGCGAAGGCTGCCCAGCAACAGGCTGCCGACGCGATTGCACAGGACCCCAACGCTGCCGACCGCTCCCACCGCGGTATGCTTTGGTACGGCCGCACCGTTGAACGTTTCGAAACCCAGAAGGACGATCCGAACCCGATGCATGAGATGGAGATGCACGTGCTGCGGATCGGCGATGCCGTCATCTGTACGAACCAGTTCGAGTTGTTCACCGATTATGGCATTCAAATACAGGGCCGCAGCAAGGCCACTCAAACCTTCGTGGTCCAACTGGTCGGCGGTGGTACCTACCTGCCAACGGAGCGGGCGGTGCGCGGCGGCAGTTACAGCGCCGTCGTCCACAGCAGCCTGGTCGGGCCCGAAGGCGGCCAGGTGCTGGTCGATAAGACCGTCGAGGCGATCGAAGCTGTGTTCGCGACTGACGATTGAAGTCCCTGTGGGCTGCGGTAGGTCCAGCGGATACCGTTGGCAAAACGATTCGTCACGTCGAACTCGATCAGCACGTTCCAGAAGCTGTCGGCCGGCGGCCATTTGCCCTGGCCCTCGATTTCGACCGGTCCCGTGCGTTCCAGATCGGTGGCCCACATGGCGGCGTTGTTCAGGTGGGAACGCCTGCGGCAACCGCGGCGCTGCTCGCCAGAAAAGAACGTCGTGTCAGAGACTGCGTCATGAGAAATCTCCTGCAAGGTGAATTGTCCCGATCACTGGCGACCGAGTCGGATCGTTGCGCTTCTGCCCCCGGGAACATGCCCCGTCGGGATTCCCCGCCCAGTTCACCCCTTTCGCCTCCTTCTTCTTATCCTCGCTCCGGCCGCGGATTGCAACCCCCGACCGGGACCTGCTTGCTCAAACGCAAGTTGTCCTACGTTTCGGAACCGTCGGGCACTGCACCCCATCACCCATCTCTTTTAGGGGACTAGAGAAACCGGGCCAACGGACCTCCGCGAGCCGCCAGGGCATCCACGCGACGGACCACCTCCGGAGCCTCGATCAAGGGAGGGGCGTGGTGTGGCTTGCGTCGCGCGTCGATAACCAGCGAACCGCGACAGCCCCAGTGTTTCTCCTCGACAAGGGCGCCGATCCCGTGCACGTCGGCCGCCGGGTCACTGCGAGTGAACACGACCCACAGGAAATTCGCCAAGCTGCTGGCCGTGAACCGACTGTCATCGACCAGCAGGATCAGCGGGAACCGATTGATCGGATGTTCCGCCGGGTAGAAACGGCAGAAACGGGCGGCCGAAGCCGCCGCCGCCTCCCCCTCACCCGCCGAGCCCTGCACCGCGAGAACCCCCGGCAGGCACAGTTGCGGCTCGCTGAAACCGGGCGGCAGCGTCAAGTCCGCGGGCAACTCGCCCGGCAACTCACGCAACTCGGGGCCCGCACCGGCAATCACCAGCTTCGAGCCCTGATTCAAACCGTGGCTGGAATAGTCCAGCGTATCGCAGGTGGTCCGCGTCTGGAAATGCAGGTCACGCCGCCAATCGACACGCTGCAGCAAGTAACGGAAGAACCCCGCAATGTCGTGGATGTTGGGAGCCTGCCCTTCATCCGCCACGATCAACAGGTACTTGGCCAGCGACAGTTGCCCCTGTCCCAAGATGGCGTGGGCTTGTGTCAGCAATTCTTGAGGCTGCCCCAACGGATTGTAGGGCGTGTAACGCTCGGTCCCGATCGCCAGCAGCAGCGGATGCACCCCCGCCGGATCGACCGCGTGAACTGCCCGCACGCCCGGCAGCACGCTGGGGATGATCGGCCCGGTCAATTCGTGGATCAAGGCCCCGAAGACCGTGTCCTCCTGAGGGGGACGGCCGACCACGGTAAAAGGCCAGACGGCCCCCGGACGATGGTACACCCGCTCGACCCGGAGCACCGGAAAATCGTGGGCCAAGCTGTAGTAGCCCAAGTGATCGCCGAAAGGGCCCTCGGGCAACAGACGCTGGTGGTCCACGGTGCCCGTAATGCAGAAATCCGCCTCGGCATAGATCGGCAACCCCTCGGCCGAAGGGTCATCGGATGTCCGAATTGCTTTTCCCGTAATCATCGGGATTCGATGCCCGCCCAGCATTCCGGCAAACGTCAGTTCGGACAGGCCCTCGGGCAGGGGCATGATGGCGGCCAACGTCATGGCGGGTGCCCCGCCTACGAAGATATTCACCCGAAACGGCCGACCCCGCTGCAGCGCGGCGGCATGGTGGACGCCGATGTTGCGATGTAATTGATAGTGCAAGCCGATTTCGCGGTTCGGTTCGTACTGGCCTCCCGAAATCTGGATGCGATACATGCCCAGATTCGATTTCAGGAGCCCGGGCGCGTTG
>SLMF01000628.1 GCA_007133715.1 Planctomycetaceae bacterium | reverse complement strand
TTTCGGCGGGGTCGGGAGACCCGCGCCGATCTAGACCGTTTCGGCGGGGTCGGGAGACCCGCGCCGATCTAATGACCGATGACCAATGCCTAAGCCATTAACCATTCTGTTGATCACTTCCGAGCGATTGGTGCGTGCCGAGGTGCGTGCGGGGCGCCGTGCGGGTGGTTGCGAGTTGTTCGAGCAGTCGCGGCCGGCCGTGGACGATCTGCCGTCGTTGGTGGAAGCGGCGTTACGGCTGGGTCCTGCTCGTCCGCGGCAGGTGTTGCTGTTGAGCACCGAGTTATGGACGCAGACGTTGCCGTTGGCTACGGGCGGCACGGGTGGGATGAGCGAGGAGGAGATTGCTCAGGCTTTAGCATTTGAAGCGGAGCCATTTTCGGGGATCAGTGCCTTTGATTCGCTGACGGTCTGTCGTTCTTTATCGCGGGGGTCTGCCGAGCCATCGTTTTGGTTCACGCAGCTGGCGTCTTCGGCGTTGGAGTCGATCGAGTATGCGATCCAGGAGTCGGGTGGTAAGCTGATCGGGATTGCCCATCCGGCGGGTTTATCGGTGCCGTTGGGCGTTTCCGAGTCGGCCAATTGGCAGCGGATCGAATTGTGGCCCGAGTCGGTGGTCTGTGTGCGGCGGGTTCCGCGGAGCCCGTTGCAGGTACACGTGATCAATGCGGGTCCTCAGACGGAGACGTGGCAGGAGGACGCCTGGCACTGGTTATCGCAATTTGATCCCCCGGAGTTAAGCGAGCTGCTGCAGGCGACTCGTTTTGCGGCTCCGCTGGGTGCGGAATTGTCCGCGGGGGAAACGTGGGATCTGGCGGACGAAGCGGTGCTGGAACCGTGGCTGGTCGCTTGGGCTCAGGAGGCGACGCTACGTCATCCCGAGTCGCCCGTGCTGCGCCCGGCGCCCCAGCCGATGCCGACGTCGACGCGCGTGGTGATTGCGGGTCTGATCGCGGCCCTGATGTTGGCCCTGTGCCTGGGCCATTTCAGTTGGACGTCGGCGGTGACGGCGTCGGCCGAGGAGCGGGTGGCGGAGTTGCAGCAGCCGGCCGAGGAGTTGCGAGAGCTGGAGGGCCGGACGCAGAGTCTGCAGCAGGAGTTGACTCGGGTGCGGACTCAGTCGGAGCAGATGCAGGCCAGTGTGGATGCCTGCCGCCGCGCGTGGGAGTGGAACCGCCAGCGGATTGCCCGTTTGATGGGTTCGCTGGCCCAGGTGGATCCGGATCGGCTGGTGATCCAGGCGATCGAGACGCAGCGGGAGGGGATTCAGATCCGGGGGATCAGCCGCCGGGCGGATCAGCCGACGCAGCTGGCCGCGCAGCTGGCCCGCCAGCTACTGCCGCTGGGGCTGCAGGTCCATCCGCCCACGAAGGAGGCTGTTTTTTTGCGGGCCGACGGCGGTCCTTATTTATTCGAGCTGTTGATCCAGGACATTCACCACACGGGCCTGCCGCTGCCGGGAAGCGAAGCGAACGGGCTGCCGGAAGCGGTCGAGGCGGAGAACGCCGCGGAGCTGGAGAACGCCGCGGAGGCGGACGGGCGATGAATTTGACCGAACGCGAGAAACTGCTGCTGCTGATCTTTCCGGCGATCCTGATCTTTACGATCTATACCTGGGCCTTCGGCACAACGGCTCAGACCCGGATGAATGCGGCCGAAGAGCAGCGGTTGGAGTTGGAGCAGGAGCTGGCGGGTGCGGGGACGGCCCAGCAGATTTGGCAGCAGCGTTCGCGGCTGAAGGAACTGGAGGCTCAGCTTACGGCGGCCGAGCGGCAGCAGGCTGGGTTACGGGAGCAGGCGGACGAGTTGACGGGCGTGATGACGGCTCGTCGTCGGGACATCGACGCCATCGACCTGGTGACGGCCCTGCTGCGGCGGCACGGGTTGTTGTTGGAGGAGGAGGGTCCGGCTCGGGGCATGGAGACGGCGGGGATGGGCGCGTCGCTGGAGCATGCCACGCGGACGCTGCAGGAATCGTTATCCGACCGGAGCCCGGTGGCGGGAGCGCGAGCGAGCCGTACGCGTACCCGGACGGTCAGTTCGGCCAGTCCGCGGCCGGGGACGTCGACCGTCAGTTCGCGGATCCGCCGGATTCGTTTTCAGGGCTACTTTCCCGACGTGTTAGCCGCGCTCCAGGAGCTGGCCGACACGGGCGACGGGGTGGTGGCGATCAGTTTGGAGATGGAAGAAATCGGTGCCAGCGGTCTGTATTCGAGTGTTCGCCGCTGGACGTTGTGGGTTCAAGTATGACCATGAAAAGCAACCCCCCGGGCTCTGTGGTACGACTGTTGGAGAGTCTGTTGACGGAGTGTGTGTCGCGGGACGCATCCGATCTGCATTTTGCCCCTGACCAGCCGGTGTATCTGCGTGTGCATGGGGTTTTGGAGCCGCAGAACGAGCGGCCGCGGATCGGGGCGGAACAGGTGAAGGCGATCGCCGATCATTTGGCCCAGCTTTCCCACCGGCCGCCTTTGACCGGTCCGGGCTCTTTGGACGGGGCGATCGGCAGTGCCAGCGGGGCCCGTTTTCGCTACAACATCTATCGCCGCCAGGGGCAATGGGCGATCGCGCTCCGCCGCTTGGAAGAACGTTTTCGCGAGCTGGAAGAACTGGGGTTGCCCGACAGCCTGTACAGACTGTGCGACTTGAGCGACGGGCTGGTCGTCGTTGCCGGACCCACCGGTTCCGGCAAGAGCACGACTCTGGCCACCTTGCTGAACCGGATCAACCATACCCGCCGCTGCCATCTGGTGACGATCGAGGACCCCATTGAATACCTGCACAAGAGTGCCCAGGCTTTGGTCAACCAGCGGCAGGTGGGCAGCGACACGGAGCATTTTCACGAGGCGGTGGTGGCGGCCATGCGTCAGGATCCGGACGTGATTCTGGTCGGCGAGATCCGCGATCTGGCGACGATCCGGTCCGCGATCACGGCTGCGGAAACCGGGCATCTGGTGTTCACCACGGTGCATGCCAGCGATTGCGTGGGGGCGATTGAGCGGTTGATTGCGGTGTTTCCGGCGGAGGAGCAGACGGGCATTCGCCGCCAGTTGGCGATGGTGCTGCGGGCGATCATCACCCAGCATCTGCTGGTGGCGGACGGTCCGTCCGGTGCTGCGGCGGGGGCTCGCCCGGCCGTTGCGGGGCGCGCCGCCACGCCACGGCGCAGCCGGGTGGTGACCAGCGAGGTGCTGATCTCGACGCCGGCCGTCGCCAATTTGATCGCCACCGAAAAGAGCGCGCAGATCTACTCGGCCATGGAATCGGGTACGGCGCAAGGCATGCAGACCCTGGAGCAGGATCTGGCCCGGTTGCTGGTGGCCGGCTATCTGTCCGAGGCCACGGCGATGGGCATGGCCCGCAGTCCGAACGTTCTCCGCGAGCGAGTGGGCCGCCAGCAGCGGACTCGCGGGATGGTCAACCGTGCGAATGGAGTTCGTCCCTGATGGCGTC
>SLMF01000118.1 GCA_007133715.1 Planctomycetaceae bacterium | reverse complement strand
CTCGTCCGGCACGGCCATCGCACTGCTGGGATACAGCAGTTTGAGCAGACCGCTGACCGTCTTGTTGACGGCGTTCGTATCGCGACCGCTGAGCGCGCCACCGAAATGCACACGACCCTGCAACGAGGCCACGCGACTCTGGTTGCGCAGTTGACTCCAGCATTCCGACAGGAAGTCGCTGACCAGGCCGAAATGGTCGGTCAGCAGTTCTTTGCTGACCTTGGGCACGTCCCAGCCGGGGAGATACCCGTGGATGCGGTCCATGAAAGCTGTATCGTCGCGCATTTCGGGGGGCATGGGACCGAGCAGATGGCCGACTCGCTGCTGGTGCTCGACGTCGACTTCAAAATTTCCGACCAGCACGATCGAGCCGTCGGCGCGGATGCTCTCTTTGCCCCGGCTGAATTCGCCGGATTCCATGTAACCCTTCATGATGTTGACGCCGTCCTTCTGATCGAAGGAGATACCCGACACCTCGTCGAAACAGACCACGTCGTATTGGCAGACCAGGCCGCGTTGGCCGGTGGCGTTATTGACGAACATGCGGGCCACCGTGGCCTTGCCGCCCGAGATCAGGTGGGCGTAGGGCGAGATCTGCTGGAACAGATGGCTCTTGCCCGTGCCTCGCGGTCCCAGTTCGACCAGGTTGTAGTTGCGTTCGACGAACGGGACCATCCGCAACAGGAAGGCATCCTTGGCCCGTTCGCTCAGCCCAGCCGATTCGATGCCGATGCTCCGCAACACCAGGGTCTTCCAGTCGTCGGTGCTGAATTGCGTCCGTGCCGCGGCCAGATCATCCAATACGTCGCGTTTGGACAACTGGATCTCCCGCAGACCTTCGATACCGAACGGACGCCCGTTCTTCTCCTGGGCGATCGCGCCGTCGTAAGCCAAATTGATCTCGGCATAGAAGCCGCCGGTCAACATGCGTTCGTGCTGGCGAACCATGTCCGAGCCGATGCGGGCGTCGTTTAACTGCAGGCTAGGCAGCGTGGCCAGATACGAATCGGTCTTGGCGTCCAAGCGGGCGCTCAGCAGATCGATGATCTTCACGTCGCCCTTTTCTTTCGCCCGCGATTTGAACAGTTCCTCTTCACCAGCCTTGACCGTGCGATCTGCCAATTGCCGCTGGACAATCTCGATCCCTTCGTCGATCTCCTCTGGATCGGTGCTGGCGCAGTAACGGCCCAGCAGGAATTCGACCACGTAGGTCGGCACTGGAAACTGGCGGCTGAAGGTCCGGACCAGATCCTTGCGGACCAGGTATCCATCGAGCGTCGCTGCGGCAAGTCTGTCAATTGCATCCAGTTTCATCATTCGCCTCCTCCACCCACTACAGTCTCCTGTTGTGCAACCAGGGAATCATCCGAAGCCAGAATTACGATCGTCGCTTCGTGCCCCGTCAGATCCTCGTCGGCAACGACCACCGAAGTCAAGCCGTCCTGCTTCAACGGCCGGACACTCCGCACGATGCTGGTGTCGCGGTTGCCCGCATGGGTGCGCAGATCCAGTCGCAACCCGGTCGAATCGCCTGCGATCGCCACTTTGCACCGGAGACCCTGCCAGGTGACCTCCTGAATCGTGACACTGCTGGTTGCGGTGCTGGAACTGGCACTGCCGACCGTCAGGCTCAGCAGCAGACATTCCTGCAAACTGATCCCGCCATGCGTGTACTCGATGCCAGCCCGATAACAATGGATCCCCGATGCCAAGGCGAAGTGTTGATTTGGGTTCCAGTACCACGGGAACATCGTCTCTTTTGTCGACGCACCGGGCTTGATCACCGCACATCTGCCCCAAGTGTTCTCCGACAGCGCGCTGGGCAATTCGGTCTTGGGCAGTCCGCCGGGCAGCAACAGCCAGCCATGATCGCTGACGATCTGGACGGTCTTCCAACCAACCTGCAGCAGTTGCAGCACCCGGTCGCGAATGTCGGCCAGGATGCGGTCCAGATGTTGCGCCAACTGCCAACCCCGCTCGTGCCCCTGGTGGTCGATGTCCCCCGCCTCAGTCCACGCCTTGCCTTGCGGATCGCCGCATTCAGTGCGACCCAGCACCTGCCAACCTTCGTCGCCCAGCAGCTTGCGCAGGTGGTAGCCGCCCCTAAGCGACTGGCCCGTCTCGGCAACGGTAGGTTCGAAGTCCACGTTGATGTCTTGCCCAGCGATCAAATGCCGCACCGGGGAAACGGCCGGTTTACCCGTGGCGGTAACGCTCGGCAACGCCGCCCAACCGGTTTGCGGTTCTACCGAGCAGCCTGAATTCGCAAGCATCGTTTCCAGCGACTTGGCCAGATCGAACCGCAGTCCGTCGGCAAACAGGATGCAGGTTCCATCCCCGTTGGTTTTCGAAGGACGTTTGGTTGGTTTCACGCCCGGATACCCAGCAGTGGCCACACGCGATTGCAGATGACGCGCTGCATCGTCGCACCAGGGCAGATAGACCGTTCGGATCGCCGCTTGGACAGCTTGGACGTCTTCCAGTTTTTGCACACCGGCCAAGGCGGCAACGACCGCTGCGTCCGCTCGCCATGCGCCGGCCTGATAGGCGGATGCCATGTCCTTGGGTTGTCCGGCGGCCAGGCTCTGACTGGTTACCTTCGCCAGTTCGGCCAGATGTTCCAACGAGTCGGCCAGCGGAGCCTGACCCAATTGTGCCCAGACGCAGACGCGTCGCGGACCATGCTGCTGTTCAGTCGTCACCAGCAGGTCTCGCGCTTCGTGCGCCGGCAGATCAGTCGTTCGCTGTAACTGGTGCCGCAAGCTGGTTTCTTCCGTCTGATTCCATTTGGGCCAGCCGCTGCGGTCGGTGAACAGGTCGCGGGGCATCTGCGTCCGGTCGATCAGCGACGGCACCACCACGTAGCGTTGCGGCGCTTCGCAGAACCGGTCCCAGACCGCCTGCCAGGGGCCTTTGCGTTCGGCCAGGCATTCGGCGCCCTTGAGCGGTCCGTCCTGATCCGGATCGAAACCCAGTTGCGACTTGCACACCTCGACGAACCCACGCCAGGCGTTTTCGTCGCGTGCCGTTTTGAAAGCGTCGCCTTGGTCCAGCCACAGCAACAGATCGCGGATCGGATCGCCGCCCGACAGCAGCGTGTTGAAATAGTCCCGGTCCAAGTGCCTGCCCGCCAGCCGGTCCAAATCTTCGTCCAACAAAGCGTACAGGGCCAATTGCATCGCGTGCTTGGCATCCTTGTCCTGGGCGACATCTAGTCCGAGCCCGCCTTGATTGGACTTCAGGAACGCCAGGATCGTCCAGTCCTTGGCATTCACCTGCGACCAAATCATGCCCCGGTACTGGAGTTCGGCCAACGGCTTGAGCCGCTCCGGGCAAGATTCCACCGCCCGCAGATCCTGCCGACTGACACCCGGCAGGTAGATGATCGGGGTAACGCCCGTAGAAGCGGCATCCTGCCGCTTTGTTGCTTCGTCAACGCGGCTGGAAGCCGCGTCT
>SLMF01000406.1 GCA_007133715.1 Planctomycetaceae bacterium | reverse complement strand
CCGCTTTGTGCCCCTCGCAGGAGCCCACCCGGCCCCGATACCGAACCGTTCCGGCGACCAGCACATCCAGCGGTTGGTCATACGACTGCTGGGTCGGGATCAGATCGCCGACTTGCAGCTGGGCCAGTTCGCGGGCGGAAACGGTACAGGGCCCGGCGACCACCGTGATGCGGACGGAAGCGGGACCGGTGTGGCAGTCAGTATGGGGGGCAATCACGATCGCGTGCCGGGCGATCTGCCACGGAATCGCGGCTGCAACGCGGCCGGCAACCGGCCCCAACTGCAATTCCATTTCGCAACAGGCGTAGGGTTCGCGGCAGGTCAGCCAACTACGATTCAGGCGGCAAGCCGCTTCGCTGGGCACGGCGGCAACCCGTAATTCGGGCCAAGCCGCTTCGAAAGCCCGGATGCAGGCCTCGACCATCTGACCGGCAATGCGATTCTCGAATTCACTGAGCCGGCGGCAATCTCCCTGATGAGGTGCCAGTGGACCGCCCAGAAGACGATCCAGCAGGGAGAGCATCAGGGCTCGGTCGACGGTCAGCCACCCGGGCGTGTCGAGCCCCTCCAGCGGCAGGCGGAAGAGGCACATCGAATCGGGGCAGCAGAGCAGAAACTGGCCCTGCGTGGCCCGCTGATCCTCCGCGGGGCGGGAAACCGCCTCGACTCGAAATAACGTGGAAAACTGGCCGCTCAAAAAGGCTCCCGTCCGCTGCCACGCGGCCTGCAAACCCAGACGGTCCGCACCGCCCGGCGTCCCGCTACGGTCGTTCAACGCCGAATCGCGGCCCGCGACAGACACGGGCCGCGAGCCGCTTGGCCGCTCGGAAAACTCCGCGCCAGCCAGAGGGTCCGTCAAGCCTCGCAACAGCGAAGCGATCTCTGCTTCCGTCAACGCCGGCCTGCTCATCGGTCACTCCTTTGACCACAGTGGGCTCCGCGGGCTCAACTGCGGATTTGCCCGTCTCCATAAACCACGTACTTGTAGCTGGTCAACTCTTTCAAGCCGCAGGGGCCGCGGGCGTGAAAGCGATCGGTGCTGATCCCGATCTCCGCACCCAAACCGAATTCGCCGCCGTCGTTGAATCGCGTGCTCGCGTTGACCATTACGGCCGAACTGTCAACTCGCTTGGTGAACTCCCGAGCGGCAGCCAGATCGGTGGTCACAATCGCATCGGTGTGATGCGAGCCGTACTGGTTGATCCAGCGGATGGCCTGATCGAGGGAATCGACGATACGGACCGAGATCACGGGGCCCAGGTATTCGGCATAGTAATCTTCGTCGGTGGCTGCCTGGACGTTCTTCAGCAGCTGGCAGGTCACCTGATCGCCGCGGATTTCGATCCCGGCTTCCTGCAGGGCCTGCGCCAGTCGCGGCAGCAACTGGGGGGCGATCTCGCGGTGCACCAGCAGCGACTCGCACGCATTGCAGACCCCCATCCGCTGGCACTTGGAGTTCACGGTCAGGCTTTCTGCCAAGTCCGGATCGGCCGCTCGGTCGAGGTACACGTGGCAATTTCCCGCGAAATGCTTGATCACCGGCATTTGCGCCTCCGCCGAAACCCGCCGGATCAAGCCTTCGCCACCGCGTGGGATGGCCACGTCGATATAGTTTGCCAAACGGAGGAAATGGCCCACCGCGGCGCGATCCGTCGTGCCCACCAATTGGATCGCCTTGCCCGGCAAACCCTGCTCTTCGGCAGCCTGGACCAACAGCTCCACCAGGGCGCGGCTCGAGTGCGCCGCCTCCTTGCCCCCCCGCAGAATCACCGCATTGCCGCTCTTCACGCAGATCGCCGCCGCATCCGCCGTCACGTTCGGCCGCGATTCGTAGATGAAAAACACCACTCCTAACGGTACCCGCACCTTGGCGATCTCCAGACCGTTGGGCCGCACCGACGATTCCATGACCTCGCCCACCGGATCCCGCAACATGGCGATCTCTTCCAACGCGCCCGCAATGCCCTCGATACGCGCTGAACTTAAACGGAGCCGGTCGATCTGGGCTGCGGTCAACCCATAATCGCCCGCCGCCTGAATGTCCCTTTCGTTCGCCAACAAAATGGTCGCGGTGTGCTCCCGCAGCAACGCCGCCGAACGCCGCAACCAGCCATCCTTCTGCTCGCCCCGCACCTGGGCCAAAGCCGCAGAAGCCTCGCGAGCCGCCCGCGCCATCTCGAAACACGTCTTGCCTAAATCCACTTCTGACTCGTTGCTCATCACACCGCGATGCTCGTCAAACAATGCGTCGAAAAAAAAACCGGCAGGACACGTGCCCCACGATACCTGCGAACAGTATCGGATAACAACCCCACGACGTCAACGTCGCTGTTTCCCAACCCTCGGGGCTACGAAACCGCCGACTTATCGAGTATAAACACGAGGCAAGCCGCTTCCAATGTACCCGGCCGACTCGCCAAGGAACCGCGATGATTGTGATTGTCGATTACCAAATGGGAAATCTCCGCAGTGTGCAGAAAGCTTTCGAAAAAGTCGGCTATCCGGCAACCATCACCAGCGATCCGGAACAGGTGGCGCGAGCGGATCAAGTCGTGCTGCCCGGAGTCGGCGCCTTTGGCGATGCCCTGGCCGAATTGAACCAGCGGAATCTGATCGAACCGATCTGCGAAGCCATCCAGTCCGGGAAACCGTTCTTGGGAATCTGCCTGGGGCTCCAGTTGCTGTTCGACATCAGCTTCGAAGGTGGCGAACACCGAGGACTGGGCGTCATCCCGGGCCAAGTGGTGCGATTCGAGTTGCCCAAGCAGTACAAGGTCCCGCATATGGGATGGAATCAAGCACGGATCCGGCGACCCGCACCCGTGTTAAAGGATATCCCCGACCAAACCCACTTGTACTTCGTGCACTCCTACTACGTGGTTCCCGAAGACCCTGAGGTGGTGGCCATCGAAGTGGATTACCACCGGCCTTTCTGTGCGATGGTCTGGCGAGACAATCTGTTTGCCACCCAGTTTCACCCGGAAAAGAGCCAGAAATACGGACTGCAGCTCTTGAAAAACTTCGCGGAACTGACCGGTTAGGGCGAGGCAGAAATTTACCCCCTAAGCATTATCGTTCACCCCCGATACAATGGGGATGAAAATGCCTGGTTCACGCGGAGCCGTCTGTCTTCTGTCCCCCTGTACTCGGGGCGACTGCAGGGGGGCCCGATTCAGGCTTTCATCGCCGGGCAGCCATGAAAAACCGATGCCAATCGGCACTGCACCGCTTTCGGGGCGAGATTTCTTCGCCGACACCCCCCAATCCAGGGCGCGGACCACCGTCGCAGTCGGGGATCGGACACACGAAAATCTTTGGAGACAAACCGAACCCCCTCAACCGAGTCAATCGTACTCGTACTCAGTGCAACGGTACTCGTACTCGACAGGCGACGGATGACGAATCCAACCGACGTGGTAAATCCGCTTGAAGACGGATTGTGTCGGTGCTGACTCGGTT
>SLMF01000317.1 GCA_007133715.1 Planctomycetaceae bacterium | reverse complement strand
GCCATTGCCGGACCGGGCTCGCGCATTTCGGTGTGGTTGGCCGTTGGCCAACGGGAGGAAATCAAATACGAGTACGAAGCACCACGAACCAGTGACCAGTGACCAGTGACCGTACGCTCTACATCGCAGACGGGGAGACCCTCCGGGAACTCGAATTGCCTGACGGATTTCGCAGTGGCGGTCATGCTTTGCATCCGGACGGCCATCGCGTGGCGATTCTAAGCCAGCCGGGCGATTGGTGGCGGCGTTCCGCTCGGCGAACAAGGTTGGAGACACGATCGGTGCCGGTCCGCCCAAGGTGGGACCTTGGTTGAGCGCCCGCGCTCGTCCTGCGTCGGCATATCCCTTGCAATAGGCGAGAACAATCCGCCCGCTTCGTAGTACTTCGTCCTCGGGTCCTCGGGGGAAGCATTCGTAGTGACCGGTGCTGACCGAGCAGTGGTTTTCTTTTTCTTGGCGTTTGAGTTGGGTTCCCCGCGTTTCCGGCCGACTTGTCGCCCCATGTGCTCGACGACGGTTCGATCCTGTTCACGCGGTGGGAGTACCAGGACAAGAGCGTGTTCCCCATCCAGAGCCTCTGGACGATCAATCCGTACGGTACGCGGCTGAACCTGGTTTACAGCAACACGATCACCACGCCGAATACGATCTGGCAGGCGCGGCCGATTCCGGGGACGCGGAAGCTCCTTTGCACGCTGGCCCCCCACCACGGCAACCCGGTGGGCGCCATCGGTATCCTCGACCGCCACTTGGGGGTGGAGAGGATTTTCTCCGGCGTATGTTAGCCCTTGCCGAAAGAGCCGATCGGCAGCGACACGAATCCACGAGCTGACGCCTGCAGAGCGTCAGCGTGGAAGAGATTGTCGAGGCGACGGCTTCCCGGTACGGCGAAGGTGCCTCGCAATACGCCAAGTTTCGCAGTTAGGCAGCCGATCAGGATAGGGCGGCCTGGCTATGCCGACGCTGGACGGGCGCGGGCGCTCAGCCAACTTGGGCCAACCTTTTAACCTGACCGGCACCGATAGTGTGTCCAACCTTGTTCGCCGGGCGGAGCACCGCCGCCGCCAATCGTCTGACTGGCGAAAGACGGTGGGAAAAATCGAAGCAGCACTCGGCCTGAACACCGAACACAAGGCCTGCCCCCGGCTGACCCGACGAATCACGCCAACCGCTACCACCCCTCCAACCGCTCCTCCCTCCCGCGGCGAAGCCGCTTCGTTTAAACGCCCCCTCGAACGCGGCAATACGAGCGGTGGGTTCGCTGCGTCTTATGCAGACGGCCTAACTCGCACCACCAAACGTGGGAAAATCGTCGGAAGACGCTTGCACATTCGAGTTTAGGTGGGTTAGAATCAAGGCAGTTGAAGCGTTTTATGCCGTCACTATGTCCGCCAAGCCAAGACTTCGGCGGCCGTATCGGCGGTAGAATTAGAAGTTCGCGCCCGGCTCGTGAGACCACACGAAGCCTGTGATTCCGGAAGTCTTTGGTCGCCATGTCCCTGCGCTTATGATACGGCGTCGCGAGGGAGAACAGGACGCATGAACGAACTCACGCCGCGTTTCTGGAAGGTCTTCTTTGAGCTTTACGAAGCCTTGCCCCGTCAGGGGCCGGGCAACCAGGCCTGCGCCGCAAGAGCCCTCAGTCTGTGTAGATACCTGCCGTCTTCGCCGACGGTGCTTGACCTGGGGTGCGGCGTCGGCGGGCAGACAATGCACCTCGCCGAACTCACGTGCGGCCCCATCGTTGCCATCGACAGCCATGCCCCGTTCATCGAGCGGCTCAAGGCGACACTTGCCGAGCGTGGGCTTTCCAACCGAGTTCGAGCGTTGGTCGGAGACATGGCTCAGCCGGGGCAGCTACCAAAGAATTCGCACCTCATTTGGTCCGAAGGTGCGCTCTACAACGTCGGCATTGAGAACGCGCTGCGGATCTGCCACGCCTTGCTACGTCCCGGCGGTCATCTTGCCTTCACCGATGCGGTTTGGCGCAAGGAGAACCCGCCCCCGGAGATCAAGGCGAGCTTTGACCTGGACTATCCGACCATGGGCTGGGTCGACGATGTCCTGGCGGCTATCGAGAAATGCGGCTTCGAGCGCCTGGGCCATTTCACCTTGCCGGACGAGGCTTGGTGGGATGATTTCTACTCGCCAATGAAGCTGCGCATCGAAATGCTGCGCAGAAAGTACGCCCAAGACCAAGAAGCCCTGGCATTTGTCGATCAGCTCGCTCAGGAGCCCGATCTGCATCATCGGTATTCGGACTACTACGCCTACGAGTTTTTCGTCGTACGCCGGTTTGCGAACAGTAGCGAAGGGCGCGAGTGATCCGTCGATGATACGATATCAAGGACTGTTCCAGGGCAGCCAGCGCGCTGGTGCCGCCTTCACCTGCTCCTCGTGCCGTTGGACTTCGGTCAGTCTATCGGAATCCGCCCCGGCCGGCGGCACCGCAACCGCCAGAGTTCGCATTGCCGCTGAGCTTCCCGCAGCCGGTCGCCGGCCGCTCCGTTCGTTCCATTTCGCATCGGTCGTCCTCCACTTCGAGTGCAGAATCGACCGCCAGTCTACCCCAACCCCCGCTCCATGCACGCTTGCCGAAAGCTCACCACGGGTGAGGGGGTTGCCTTTGCGTCATCCCTCCCCGTGTTCGGCGAAACGCGGGTCGTGGATGCCGAGCCGGAGTTTCCATTCCTGAACGGCGCAATAGAGCACGGGAACGACCAGCATGGTAATAATTACGATGAACATCCCGCCAAAACTGGGAATGGCCATCGGCACCATGATGTCCGAGCCGCGGCCGGTCGAGGTGAGTACCGGAAGTAGCGCGAGGAGCGTCGTAGCGGTCGTCATCAAGCAGGGGCGGACCCGGCGGATGCCGGCGGCGAGCGTCGCTTGGCGGGCCTCCGTGAAAGTCGTGATCCGATGGCGGGAGAAGCTCTGGTCAAGATACGTCGTGACCACCACGCCGTCGTCGGTGGCAATCCCGAAAAGTGCCAGGAAACCGACCCAGATCGCGACGCTCAGGTTGATCGGATGGATCTGGAACAACGTCTGCATGTTCGTCCCGAAAAAATCGAAGTCCAGGAACCAGGGCTGCCCGTACAGCCACAGCATGATGAAACCGCCGGCCCAGGCGATCGCGATGCCGCTGAAGACCAGCGAGGCCGTGATCACCGAGCGGAATTGCAGGTAGAGGATCATGAAGATCACCAGCAGCGCCAGCGGCAGCACGATCATCAGCGTCCTTTGGGAACGGATCTGATTTTCGTAGTTCCCAGCGAAGGAATAGCTGACACCGTCCGGCACATTGAATTCGCCGCTATCGATTTTCTCCTGCAGATACCGCTGGCAATCCTCGACGACATTCACTTCGGCATTCCCGGGCTGCATGTCGAACAGCACGTAGCCGATCAGGAACGTGTCTTCGCTCTTGATCACTTGAGGCCCGCGAACGTATCG
>SLMF01000591.1 GCA_007133715.1 Planctomycetaceae bacterium | reverse complement strand
CCGAGCGGAACCCGACAAGCCGGATCTGCCGGCGGATTACAAAGTCTTGAGATACTCGATCAAATCGTTTAACTGGTCCTTGGTCATGTCGTTGGTGATCCCGTGCGTGTCGTCTGGATTGTGCACGGTCCAGATCTCCTCCAGGGTCGGCGAACGGCCGTCATGCAGGTAGGGCGGCGAATCGTAGATGTTGTTCAAATGCGGCGTGTCGAACCGGCGAATCGTATCCAGCGGACCCTGCGTCCCCACGTCATGCAACTGTCGGTCGGTGAAATACGGCGGCGGATGACAATTCACACACTGATCCCGCCGCGGGATGGGCCTGCCGTCACTGGTCTGCGTGCGATAGAACAACGCCCGACCGCGGCGTTGGGCGTCGTTCAACTCGGCACCCAGCGGCCGAAAGCGGTTGGGCGGCCGGGGGATGGTGCAGATGTAACGCTCCAGATCCGCCAGTTCCTCGGGCGTGAACGGCTGGATCCGCGTGAAGAACACCGATAACCGCGCCCCGCACTGCCGCGGCAGACTGGGATTGATCCCCGACCACTTGAAAGGCGCCGTGTCCAGAATCCCCCGCAACGTCCGGTTGTCCACATGATCCGTGCCGATCCCGTCCGCTTCGATGTCGTATACCAGGCCGTCGATGTGGCCGCCCGGATGGCAGGTGTGACAGGAGAACTGCCGCCGAAAGGTGATGTCCGCGCTGTGGAACAACCGCTCCCCCCGCCGCGTTGCCGTGATCTGGTCCGGACCGCCCAAATCGATCCGCGCGACCGCCTGGAATTCCTCTAACGCGATCACCGTCAGCGAATCGTCCAGGGCGTTGGCCACAAATGCTGTCCGACCGTCCGGCGTGATCACGATCCCCCGCGGGGAACGTTCCGTGGGAATCTGACGAACCACAAACTCCGTCGCCCGGCCCACATGGTTCGGCAGGATCCGCTCCCGCTCGTCCGCCGATGCTTGCTCCACAATCCGCCGCAACTTCGCCACGTCGACCACCGCCACACGATCCGAAGTCGCACTGGTGACCAGCGCCCAGCGGCCGTCGGGCGTGAAGGCCAGGGAGGTGGGATCGGGAAAAGCCAGCATCGGCTCGTCCAGCAGGACCTGGTCCACTCGCCCGTCCGCCCACAAGATGCCCAGACCGTTGGTGATGGTCCAGTTCTGCAGCAACCGCGTCATCGGCACCAGGTTCTTCGTGCGGGCCAGCGTCGCCAAAGCGAACTCGCCGCGGGGATGCCAGGCGATCCCCAACAACAGATTGGCGTCCGGCACGACCCAACGGTTCTCCACAACCGCCCGATCTGTATCCACCTCGGTGATCTCCGACATCGAACTGGTCAACGGTTCGACCAGTCGCGAGAGATGATTGGTGGCCAGCAACCGCTGGCCGTCAGGGGAAAGTGCCAAGGACCAGGGTCCGCGGCAGGTTGCCAACCGCTTGGTCTCGAGCCGCGTTTCCAGATCGATCACGGAAATGTCGTCGGTCGAGGTGTTCAGCACATAGAGGTGTTTTCCCTGGGCGTCGGTCAGCAGCCCGCGTGGCTCATCGCCCACCGTGATCTCCGCCACGACCTGACGTGCGGCGACATCGATCACCGAGACGCTGTCTTCCAGCCAGTTGGTGACATAGGCCTCGTGTCCTGCGGGGTGAACGGCCACATCGATGGGATGCCGCCCGACGGGGATCTCGGCGATCTTCCGCCGCTGGCTCACATCGACCACGATCACCGAATCCGCCGCCTCGCACACCACATACAACTCACTGGCGTCCGGGCTGAGGGTCAAGTTCAGCGGCGTCTTGTACCGGGGACGCTCGGGTGGCGGCGGCAGCTCGCTCGGGTGCGCGATGGCTGCCAACGCGGCCGCATAGTCGAACGGCTCCGGATCGGGCAGATCATGCGGGTTGTCGTGACAGGTCAGGCAGGTTGAACGCGTCACCTCGCGGAGCCCGGCCGCACGGGCTGCCTGCGGGTCCCGCATCACCGCTTCCGGACTGTAACGGCTGCCCGCCCCGTGGCAGGCTTCACAACCGACACCTTCGGTGCGTTGAAACGAGTCCAGGAACCCGCCGGCCGGGTCGTGTTCGGCGGTGCTGTGACAGCGCAAACAGGTCGTCGCTTGCTGCGGATCGCCCGCCACACCCATCTGCTGGGCTATCGTGCGCGCCGCTGGCGTGCTCAAGACCGCATAGGCCCGGGCATGCCCGCTGCCCTTCCAACGCTCGTACTGGTATCCGAATTCGGGCCCCCGATGGCACTCGCCGCAGGCCAGCGAACCGGTATGCTGGGGATCCTGCGGCCGGACCGGCGGGGGCAGCGAGCGGGGTGCGGCCGCCGGGTTCGCCGGCGTCGGATGGGCGATCGCCGCCCAGCCAAGCTGCGGATCAAACTCCGCCCGGCCCAGTACCTGCTCGTGCGTGCCCTTGGTCTGATGACACTGGCGACAATCCTCCCGCTGCGGCCGCCGTAACGAGAAGAACTCACGGGCTCGCAGATCGCCCCGCCGCTGCGCGTCCACATGCTCGCTGCCCGGACCGTGACACGTCTCGCACTGCAGACCCTGCTGGCGATGAAACGTCCGCTCCAGCTCCCAAGGCTCCGCTTCGGCGCCCGTCGCATGGCACCCCAAGCAAATCGGCGACTGCTGCGGATGGAACGGTACCCCGCTCCACTCGGCAATCTCCCGCGCCGCCGGTTGAACCAACGCCGTGTAGGAGCGCGCATGCGCCGTCAATTGCCAGTGATTGTGCTGGTAAGCGTGGCACGCCGCACACTCCCCGGCACCCACGTAAACCGCCTCCCGCGGGCCGGCTGCCGCCGACGACGGTACGCCGGCCAGCAGCAGCAGCCCCCCCACCGCAATCCACTTGTTCCTCTCGCACCGGATCCCCACGCGATCAGCTCCCGCCAAAAATCCCTTAACCCCGGAACGCGATTCGCGTCCGGGCCATTCCCCCAGCCTACGGCTCCCGCTCCTGAACGACCCGCAACGTCTGGTTGGCCGCGACATCGGTCAACACCGTCCGACTGCCGTCGCTCCAACGTACCGCCACCCGCTCGGCCCGCTCGGCAGCTCCCAGCCCAAAATGGGCCCGCGGATCGTTCTGCGATAAATAGCCCGATACCGGAATCACCGGCTGGACCTGCTGCAGGTCCCCGGCCGTCACCGTGACCGTGGCCCCGATGGCCAGCGAACGCCCGCCCGGCAATAAGGGCATGACTTTCAGCCAATGGTTCCCGGTCCCGCCCCGATTGCGCAGCAAACGAACCTGATCGTTCAAGTTCACAATCAACAGGTCCAGGTAACCGTCGTTGTCGAAATCACCAAAGGCCGAACCGCGGCCGACATACTTCTCCTCAAAATCTGCGCCCGCAGCCCGGGCCACATCCACAAATTTCCCGGTACCGTCGTTGCGCATCAGCACATCCTCCTCCGGAAACTCGAAATGCGCGTCCCCATTGG
>SLMF01000065.1 GCA_007133715.1 Planctomycetaceae bacterium | reverse complement strand
GGTTGGCCACGCCAAGCTTCGATTCGCTGTTCGATGCGAAAGCCGAGGGTGCCGTCGGCGGCGACCAGCGGCGTCTGCGTGTGGAGCACCGTGCGGATCGGTCCTTGTTCCTGGATCGCGAGCCGTGCCTCGCTCTGACGGCTGCAAAATAGCTTGTCCCGACCATCGAGTAATTCGGTGACGAAAGGCCCCCGGGGGCCGACCACCTGGCCGTGACTATCCACGTAACCGCGCAGGGCTCCCGTATCGAAGTCGATTCGGCCGGCGTGTTGCGTGGCCAGCGGTTCTCCCGCCAACAGCTGGGCATCCGGGCGGACGTCGCGTCCGAATTCCAGCTGGTATACGGCCGTTTCACCGGCTTCGACGTCGGTCAGACAACTGACCAGCAGCCATTTGAGCGAACCGTCGGGCCACGTCGCCCGCGGTTCGATCTGGGCAGCCACTTCCCGGCCGTCACGCAGCAAACGCACATGGTGGTGGCTGGCAAGGGCTCCTTGCGGGAAGGGGACGCCGCCGGTGACCGGCCAGCTGGCGGCCGCCACCAGGTGTTCGTTGCGGACGGTCAGCGTCACCCGGGTCGGGCCTCGCCGCGTGGGCGGCGGGGTCACGACCTGGTCGCTGAAAGTGATCGTGGGCCCGTAGCAGAGACTGCCGTCCGGGGCGATCGCCACGCCTCGACCATAGTACGTCTGGCCCGGCTCCAGCGCCGATAGACGGGCTCGATGCACCAGTCGGCGAGGCTCCTCGGTCAACTGGTGACCGAACTCCTCCGTCGGACCGTACTCGAAGTGCGTGGTCGAAGGCCAGTGCGTCGTCCAGGAGATCCACGCTTCACCCGAGGTGGCAACCGGAGCCCACCAGCGGGTGTTGGCAACCCCCTGCTCGATCCGCCGCTCCTCGGGCGGCTCGGGCATCAGCAAGACGAAGGCGATCCCGTGTCGCCCGCCCGTGCCCACCGCCTCGAGACGAATGGTATCGCCCACAGCCAATTCCTGGGGATGGTCCAAAAAATACACGCCATGACGCCGCTTCTCCGTGTTGACCACCGCGACCCCGGACAACTGCTCCCCGATATGAATCGCTATTCGCTGGTCGCTGCCGTCGTCGTACATGACGAAACCAACGTGATACTCGCCCGGCTGGCCGACGGTGTGCCAAACGCTGGCGGTGGACTCCTCGCGGCGAAGGTGACCGTAACGCTGGGAGGTAAACAGGTCCACCTGGAACCCCTCCCACTGCAGTTCATCATAGGGTACCACCACGTTGGCCGGATCGTCCAGCAGCGGGCGAAGCACGTCCCGCCCGTAGGTGCCGAGCACCCGGTGATGGTCCCGATAGTCTTCCGGCAGCATGCGCTTCGCCCGCTCGTGCAGTGCAACCCCTTGTACAGGGAATCGGCCGGTGCTATCCGACATAGGCGGACGTGGCTGCTCTGCCGTGGTGGTCGTATGGCACAGCACCCACATGCGAAACCGAGCTCCCGTTTCGTCGGCTCCCAGCTGCACATCGGCACTGGTCAGCAGACTGTTTCCCTGGACGACAAAGCGGACGCGGGGAGGCGTGAGGTGGGTTCCTTCCGGACTGAAATGTGTGGCCCGGCTGCTGCCACCCGCCACCGTCAACATGTACTCGACACCATACCCCTCACGGCCGGTTTCCGGATCGTCGTCGGCATCCACATAGATATGGTGGACCGTATCCTCCAAATGTGGCGGCCCGGCGAACGTGGTGCGCCACACGTAACGATCCTCGCCCACATGCCCGAACTCGACTCGCAAAATGTCTTTCGACGGATCGTAACCCTCACGCCGCCGCTCCGCCTCGCCAGCCGCCTGACCCTGCCAAACAACGGTCAACTCGAGCGGCTGCCGGGCGTCCACTCCCAAGCGGGCGGCCTGCTCTTGGCACAGGTTCACAGTGGAAATCTCGGCCGCCTCGGACGTGTCAAAAGACCCGTGCAACAAAGTCAGACAGCAGATCAGGACCAAGGTATTCATCGGAGGTCTCCTGCAAGTAAGCGGAAATTAGCGAGTTTGGCGGCAACGGGCCATGGCTTCCTCGGGGGTCAGCACCTTCCCACGTTCCGCCGGATGCTGGCGGAACCAGGAGGTGACCAGGCGAACGCGATCCAAGTCCGCAGATTCCGCGGGGATGCGTGGTATTCGACCCCCATAATAAGCTTCCAGCTTGGCCAGCAGCCGCCGGGCTGTCCGGGGGGTGCGGGGGGCCGCGGTCACCGCCACTACGTCCCCTCCCACAACCAGATTCCAGCACAACGACCTGCGGCCGATGCGGATCGGATACACGAACCCGTAACCGTGCACCACGTCGCGGACCAGTTGCAGCTGGTCCGCCACGTAGCCCAGTTGCTCCCAGGCATCGCGCTGGTCGCGTGCCCGCTCGTACTGCCGATTCCGACTGAGCTGCTGCATTTCTCTCTGAAGCTGGGACAGGACGGTGGGTGCTCGGCCATCCAAGAAGTCGGTGGCTCGCGCGATCTGCTGAAAGTAGGCGTCGCGGCTACAGCCCGCGGCACAGGGCGCAGAGCAGAAGTGCAGGCTCCCACGCAGGCATCGGGGCTGCAGACTCCTCACGGGCGGGGTGCCTGAATCCGTAAATTCGACGGAAACCGGCTGTTGGCAATCGCGCAGGCGAAAGACGTGATTCAGACGCTCGATTGCGGTCTGCAAGCGATGCCCGCGACGGACGGGGCCCCACACCCGCTGACCCGACGGCGGCCGGTGCGTGGCCAGCTGGAAACGCGGGGCCGACTCGTCGGTCAAATAGATATAGGCCAGCACTCGCCGATAGCGGTAACCCTGACGATTCAACCGTGGCCGCCAACTCCGGATCAGTTCCAGTTCCCGCAATTGGACCAGCAGCTCGTGCCCGCCCACTTCCCAGACCACGCGACGGGCATGCCGGGCAATCCGAGCTTCACGCGTTGGCTCGGCCCCCGCCGCAAAATAGTTCAGCAGCCGATCCCCCAGACGCGCCGACATGCCCACATAGATCAATTCGGACCGGTCATCCAGCATTCCGTAAACGCCGGGCAAGCGGGGACAGACGCCGCGTAGCTGACGCCGCATGCGGGCCAGATCCTGCGCGACGTCCAACGAGTTCAGGGGGAGACTTCTGGGGTAGTAGATCGAGGGTCCGAAGCCGGGGAACCCCCTCGCAGATGCCCCCGCGCAATACGATGCACCGTCCATAGCCGCTGTCTCGAAAACCATGCTCTGTGAGTGATCCGTATCCGTTCGAGTCTACTTGAGTGGTCGGTAGGCTGGCAAGCGGGGGGACGTTGCGAGGTGCCCGCACCTTGTTCCTGGACCTGTTGGAACGAATAATCCCACCGGGGCCACTTCGAGTCGTTCACAGTCGGATGGTAAGCCGCCATCCGATGCGGCATAATGGGCGGCGATCCGGGCGTTGTGTCCTGCCGTTCACCCAATTCAGGAGAGAGTCATGTATCG
>SLMF01000059.1 GCA_007133715.1 Planctomycetaceae bacterium | reverse complement strand
CATTTGGTACACGCCGGTTGCCGCGTGACGATCTTGCCCGGCACCTGTTCGGCCGACGAGGTTTTGGCGGCGAACCCGGACGGGGTGTTTTTGTCGAACGGGCCGGGGGATCCCGAACCGCTGGATTATGCGATCGAGACCATCCGCAACGTCTTGGGGCACAAACCCGTCTTCGGCATCTGCTTGGGGCATCAGCTGTTCGCCCTGGCTTGTGGAGCGAAGACCTTCAAGCTGAAATTCGGGCATCGCGGGGCCAATCAACCGGTGATGAATCTGTTGACGAATCAGGTGGAAATCACGGCACAGAACCATGGTTTTGCGGTGGACGAGGAGACGCTGCCCGGGGAGTTGGAGATCACGCATCGCAATTTGAACGACGGCACGATCGCCGGTTTGCGGCACCGGTCGCACAACGCGTTCAGCGTGCAGTATCACCCCGAGGCTTCGTCGGGCCCGCATGACAGCGGCTATTTGTTTTCCGAGTTTTGTCGCCGGATGGACCATGTTTTGGGGGCGGCGGATTAAAAATTCGGCCAGTCGCCGGGCCCGCGGTTGACATTCGCTCGCCGTCTCCGACAATACGTGCTGTTCTGTTTTGACACGGGGCGGTTTCGACGCCCGTGGGTACGGTTTGCTTCTCGCTCAGGATCAATCGCATTTTGGGGTGCGGCGACTGACGGATTCGACGCTCCGGCGGCTCCGGTCGCGCCATGATGGCCCACCCCGGATTTAATCGAGATATCATACTGCGGACACAATGGCCAGCTGCTTGGTCGCACTCGGATCGAACTTGGGAGAAAGCCGGTCGATCCTCCAGCAAGCGATCGAACGGCTGGACCACGACCCGGCGATCGTGGTGGTTCGGCGCAGCCGCTGGTTGGTGACGGTGCCGGTCGGGGGACCTGCGGGGCAGCCCGACTTTGTCAACGGGGCTCTCCGTCTGGAAACTTCTTTGTCGCCCGAACAACTGCATGCGCGGTTGCGTGACGTCGAGACGCAGCTGGGACGGCAGCGGCGGCAGCGCTGGGCGGCCCGCACCATCGATCTGGACCTGCTGCTCTACGACCAACAGGTGCGAGACTCGGACCAACTGACCTTGCCTCATCCACGCATGGCGTTTCGTCGTTTCGTCTTGGAACCCGCGGCGGAAGTGGGCGGCGAGCTTCGGCATCCCCATATCGGCTGGACCGTGAATCAGCTGTGGGATCATCTCCAGCATGCGGCGAATTACGTGGCCCTGACCGGACCCGCGGGGACGGGAAAGTCGCAACGGGCGCGGCAGCTGGCCCGAGCGATGTCCTGGCGGTATCTGGCCGATCCGGCGGCCACCGCGGTGCCGAATGCGCCCGAGTCGCTGATCCTCGAGCGCCGGGCCGCGGAACTGCAAAAATCGGCGGCGAAATCCTCCGCGGGCATGGTCAGCGATTTCTGGATCGGCCAGTCGCTGGTCAACCGGCGGGTTCCCGCGGAGGAACCGGGCGACGGGTTTCAACAGCACTGGACGCAGGTTGTGGAACAGTGCATCACGCCCAAATTGCTGGTCCTACTGACCGACTCGGGCCGGGATGCGGCGGCCGAGCGGTGTCCGGGTCCGCTTTCTCCGGACGTCCAACTCCAGAAGCCACCGCCCGCGGCCGAGGGAACGGAAGTCGAAACGGTGGTTTGGAAGAACGCGGTGCGGTGGTATTATCAGGGACCGCGATTGTATCTGGAGCCCGGGCAGCCCGAGCGAGCGTTTGCCGAGCTGACCGCAGCGGTGCAAGCGATGACTTAGCGGCGGCTCCCGAGCCCGATCTCCCCGCCCTTTTACCAAGGAACGCGCCACATGCCCCCCCCATCACCAGCGACCAAGGAAGCTCCACCTCGCGTGGTTAACCAGCTCACCGACTTGCAGCAGGCGGTTGCCCAGGCACGCCAAGCCGGCCGCAAACTGGGGCTGGTTCCGACGATGGGAGCCCTGCACGAGGGTCATTTGAGTCTGGTACGGCGAGCGGCGGCGGAGTGCGAGGCGACCTTGGTCACTATTTTTGTCAATCCTACCCAGTTCGGCCCTCAGGAGGATTTTTCTCAATACCCCCGCACGCTGGAGGCAGATTTGCAAGCACTGTCCGAGGTCGGGGCGGGGTTGGTCTACAACCCCAGTCGCGAGAGCCTCTATCCGGCCGGTTTTTCCACCTATGTGGATCCACCCCACGTCGCCCTGCGATGGGAGGGCGAACACCGGCCGCAACACTTTCGCGGCGTGACCACGATCGTCTTGAAATTGTTCCTCCTGGCACAAGCCGACGTGGCCTTTTTCGGCCAGAAAGATTACCAGCAGGCCTGCGTGATCGCACGGATGGTCGAAGATTTGAATGTACCGATCCGCGTGTGCGTCTGTCCGACCGTACGGGAACCCGACGGACTGGCACTCAGTTCGAGAAACCGCTACCTGAATCCAGAGCAACGGTGCCGGGCCCAGGGTTTGTGGAACAGCCTGCGTGCGGCCTGCCAGTGCGTCGAGCGGGGAGAACGGGACGCCGCCGCGATTCTCGGGCAGATGCGGGAAGTCCTGTTCGAGAACGGGATCAGCCGGATCGATTATGTGGCGCTGGTCGATCCGCAAACGCTGGAACCGGTCGCGCGGATCGATCAGCCGACGCAGGCCCTGGTGGCCGCCTGGGTGGATCAGACGCGTTTGATCGACAACCTGCGATTGGAACCCCGGAACCCGACAGGGAGGAAGCTGTGAGACAGGATCTGTTCATCATCCCGCACGAATGGCTGTCGCTCCCGGTGTTCGGTTGGGGTTGGCTGCTGATGGCTTGGGCGATCGTCAGTCTTGTGCTGCTGGCGGAGCAAGGGCGGCGGAACCGGAGTTTCGCCGACGCGATGCAAGCGGTGCCGATGCTGCTGGCGGTGGCGGTGGTGATCGTGGTGGTTCTGCCAAGGCTGGAAGCGACCACGCCGGCGGGCCAGCCGATCGGCTTGCCGATCCGCGGTTACGGGGTGATGCTGCTGTTGGCCGTGCTGGCCGGCGTCGGTCTGGCAGCCCGTCAGGCGCGGCAGATGGGCGTCCATCCCGACGTGATTTACTCGCTGGCCTTCTGGATGTTCCTGGGCGGGATCGCCGGCGCGCGGCTGTTCTACGTGTTCCAATACTGGGATCGGTTTGTGCGGGAGGACGCGCTGGCCACGCTGCTGGCGATGGTGAACGTCATTCCGGGCGGGCTGGTCGTCTACGGTTCGCTGATCGGCGCCCTGCTGGCGGGCGGGGTGTTCCTCCGCCTGCGCCGCTTGCCCGTGTTGGCGATGGCCGACCTGGTCGCGCCCAGTCTGGCTCTGGGTTTGGCTCTGGGACGCATCGGTTGTCTGTTGAACGGCTGTTGTTTTGGCGGGGTGTGCGAGCAGCCGGGTTGGTGTGTGCGTTTCCCGGAGAACAGTCCTCCGTATGCACACCAGCGGGCCCACGGTCAACTGCACGGTTTTCGAGT
>SLMF01000089.1 GCA_007133715.1 Planctomycetaceae bacterium | reverse complement strand
GCAGGCCGCCGACGATCAAAAAGATCAGCCAGGAATCGAAGATCAGACCGGCGAAACCGGCAATCAGCAGGTTGCCGACCACGGCCACCGTGTTCAGTTTCTCTCGGGCACCCAAAGTGGTTTCTCCTCTGCGGTTGGAAGGTTGCTCGTTCGAATGGGGAGACCCACCGGCTCATGCGGTCGCGTCTCCACGTCGTTGCTGCCCTCTGGATCCGATGCGGTGCTGTTCAGCCACCCACTCAGGCAGTGGTCGTCGCGGAAGTCGCACACGTTGCAACCCCTGCCGGGGCGGAAGATGAAGTCGCCGCGGTCCAGATCGTGCAGATATTCAGGGCAATTCGCGTTCGATGGCTTTCAGGCCGTCTTCGATTTGGCGGTCCAGCTTGCTTTCGGCAGACGATTCTTCACCGCGAAGCTGCCGTTCGACTTCCTCCGCCGTGATCCCGCCCGTCCCCGCCGGAGCGGTCATTCCGCTGGCACTGATCCGGTCCAGCACCAAGCCCATGGTCGTTTCCAATTGGCTGCTCTGGGCCAACGCGGACTCGACATCCTTCAAGACGTCGCCCGCGTCAATCTCGCGAAATACGTCGCGAATCGACTTGGCCATCGCCTTCATCCCGCTGGCAAAATCCTTGAACAAACGCACCTTGTCCCGCGTCTGAAGGATCGTCTCGAAATACAACAATTGGCTCTCGATCGCCCGCCGCTCGTTGATCGTCTGGGCCGCCATCCGACAGAGTCGCTGAAAATTTACCGCATCCCCCGACCGCTGCGCGCGACGTGCCTTGTCCTTGTACTGCTGCTCGTGCTGCTGCAGCTTGTTCGCGTGCTGCCGGTGCAGCCCCAATGCCCGCTGAATCGCCACATCCCGTTCCAGCTCACGCTGCCGCTTGGATTTGAAGAGTCGTTCGAACATGACAGCCTTCCACTCTTTCTGGGTAATTGAGAAGCGGTTTGGCCCCAGTAATTTGTTTTTCTGCGCTTTTTGATGCTAATTTCTGTTCAAATCTGTCAGTTTCATGCTTGACAGGTTCATCTTAGTCGAATAGATTGAACTGTCAAGCAGTCGGCGACGTCGCGGCGGGGAACGCGGCCTGCCGTCCATGCTCCCAGATCGGTGGAACGCCGGTGTTCTCGAACCCCCTTTTCAAAGGATGCGTGGCCATGGGATTGCTCAGCAGCTTGTTCGGCAAACGAAAACCGACCTTGAAGGACCTGACGCTCGACGACCTGCGGCGGGAACAGATGGGGCTGCAGCGCGAACAACTGCGGCTGGACCGCGACCTGGAACGGCTGGACCGGGACGAGTCGCAGCTGAAGAACGAGTATGCCGAGGCGAGCGGGGTGACGCAGAAGAAGGCGGTGGCCCGCAAAGTCCAGGAGTTGCGGTCGCGGCGAATGGGGTTGGATACCCGGGTCGCTTACCTGCAGAAGATGATGCGGACGGTGAACGGATTTTTGCTGATCAAGGAGAACATGGCTTTTTTTGACAAGATGGGTGTCGCTTCGGCGCTGACGCAGATGGACATGGGTGAGATCGAGGCGTACATCAACGAAGCGACGATCGAGGGCACGTTGCAGCAGGACAAGCTGGCGGCGTTGTTGCAGCAGGTGACGGACGGTGTGGATCAGATCGCGGAATCGGCGGGCGACAGTTCGTTGGACGAGTTGATGGCGGAGTTGGACGGCGAGGTAACGGAGCGAGCGGCGACGGCGGGACGTCAGGCGGATCGGGAATTGGGGTCGGTGATGTCCGAGTTGGACGCTGCGATTTCGCGTGGTGAGCAGGCGGCTCGCGAGGCCGGGCAGGAGCGTCCGGCTTCACCGGAGCGGCCGTCGGTGCGCGAGCGGGAGGGCTGAACCGATGGCGGGGTCGCAGGACGAATTCGCCCAGCGGGTGGTGGCCCTGATCGATGCGGGCAACACGGCGTTAGGGCGTCAGGATCGGCAAGCGGCTGCGGCCAGTTTTGCTCGGGCCAGCGAACTGCTGTTCCGGCGTGCGGCGGCGGCCGAGAGTTACCAGGACAAACTGCGGCTGGCCCGGCGTGCCCGCCAGCTGTTGGATTCGGTGCAGGCATTGAAAGGCGAGTCGGTGGACGGGCAGCGGTCGGGTTTCGTAGCGGATCGGATCGCGTCGGGCGGTTCGGCCCCACCGCCGGTCGACGAGGATGCTCGGCAGTTGGCAGCCGATTTAGCCCCGGCGGCGCCCGGGGTGCGTTTCGCGGATATTGCGGGCTTGGACGAGGTGAAGGAGACGTTGCGGTTGCGGATGATTTACCCGGCGCGGAACCCGGCCGCGCTCCGCCGCTACGGTTTGACGATGGGGGGTGGGATGCTGTTGTACGGGCCGCCGGGCACCGGCAAGACGATGGTGGCTCGGGCGGTCGCCGGCGAATTGGATACGCCCTTCTTCGCGATCAAGCCGTCGGACATCCTCAGCCAGTATTACGGTCAGAGCGAAGCTCGGTTGGCCGAACTGTTCACGACCGTGCGCGGCTGCTCTCACGGTGCGGTGGTGTTTGTGGACGAGATCGACGCGATCGGCGCCTCGCGCAGCCGAGGGGATGCCAGCGAGCCGTCGCGGCGGTTGCTGAACCAGTTGTTGAACGAGTTGGACGGCGTACACGGTCGACCGGCGGGGCTGCTGTTCCTGGCCGCGACCAACGAACCGTGGCTGCTGGACCCGGCTTTGCTGCGCCCGCCGCGGTTTTCCGAAAAGTGCTATATCCAACTGCCGGACCCGACGGCGCGGCGGAAGCTGTTGGAACTGCGATTGTCCGGTTGCCCGCTGGCCGACAATCTGGACTGGGACGGCTGGTCGCAGCGGACCGAGGGCTTCAGCGGCGCCGACCTGGTGGAATTGTGCGAGCGGGCGAAGCAGCTGCCGTTTCGGGAAGCGATCCTCGAAGGCCGCGAACGCCCCGTCGGTCACGCGGATCTGGAGCAGGCCCTGAGCCGCGTCCGTCCGTCCGTTTCGGCAGACAGCCTGAAGCGATACGAAGAGTTCGGAACGTAACGCCAGAGAGTCCCTATTGTCGGCTGCAGAGGAGCTGAGAAGATGGTGAATATCAAGACGAATAACCCGTTGTCGGCACGGCGCCCGGCGGTGGCGGAAGGCGAAACGCGGTTTGTCCTGGACGGCGTGCGTTGGGAGTTCTACGAACGTTGTGTCCAGGAGTTCGCCGATCACGGACCCCGATTGACGTTTCAGCGAGGAGTACTGGAGATGATGGTCCCCTCGGAATCCCACCAAAGGCTGCGGCGATTGGTGGGACGCGTGATCGACGCCTTGACCGAAGAACTGGGGATCGCGATCCGCAGCAGCGGTTCGGTGACGACGAAACGCAAGCGTACGGAACAGGGTTTCGAGGCGGACGAGAGTTTCTACATTGCCAGCGAGCCGCGGGTGCGGGGTCGCGCGGAGTTGGATCCGGCGGTCCAGCCGCCCGATTTGATTGTCGAGATCGAGATCACGGTCAGCAG
>SLMF01000034.1 GCA_007133715.1 Planctomycetaceae bacterium | reverse complement strand
GATGCAGACGAGCGAATCGCCGACGAGCTGCTCGAAGGCAACGAACTGCTCGACGATGCGGGAATAGACGCCGATGCGGAGGAGGTCGAGGGATGAATCAGGAGGAATTTGCACGACTGATCCGCAGCCTGGCCGCTTTGCCGCGGGAATCCGAGTGGGTCGAACTGAAACACAACAACGCCGATCCGCAGAAGATCGGGGAAAACGTGTCCGCCGTGTCCAATGGCGCTGCCCTGCTCCGCAAACCGATGGGCTATCTGCTGGGGATCAAGGCATCCAACTATCCCATGGCTTCACGGATCATCAAGGACACAATCATCGCAGGGTTCATCAGACCTTACCAGGGCAGCGGCGTCAGCAGTTACCTTCCCTTTTGGGCCTGAGATTCATGTAACGCCATGTAACTGACGGAGATCGTCGTGCCACGGATTCATCGTAACACCATGAAAAATAACGAGTTGCGCATGTAGCGCCGTGTAACTGGCGGTGAGCAAATGACCACAGATACCACCGAAAAGGGGCTCGAAGCCCTGATCGTCAGCCACATGACGGCGTCGGGCTGGATCGCGGGTTCTCCGAGCGACTACGATCGGGCCTACGCCGCCGACTTGGCACAGCTTCGCGCGTTTATCGGCACCACGCAACAGCCGCTGGTCGAGGTATTCGACCTGGACCATGACGGGCCGGCGCGGCGGAAATTCCTGGCTCGGCTGCAAGGCGAGATCACCAAACGGGGCACAATCGACACCCTACGGCACGGCATCAAACACGGTGCCCATCACGTGGATCTGTTCTACGGCACGCCGACGCCGGGCAACGCGAAAGCGGCAGATCGCTTTGCCGCCAACCGTTTCAGCGTGACCCGGCAGCTCCGCTACAGCCTGGACGAGACCCAACTCGCCCTGGACCTGGGTCTGTTTGTCAACGGCTTGCCGATCGCCACGTTCGAATTGAAGAACCGCTTGACCAAGCAAACCGTCGAGGACGCCGTCTGGCAGTACAAGAAGGACCGCGACCCGCGCGAGCTGCTGTTCCAGTTCGGCCGCTGCGTGGTTCATTTCGCCGTGGACGATCACGAGGTCCGGTTCTGCACGCACCTGAAGGGTAAGGCGTCCTGGTTCCTGCCGTTCAACGTAGGTTACCACGACGGGGCAGGCAACCCACCCAACCCGGATGGACTGAAGACGGATTATCTGTGGAAAAGCATCCTGACACCCGGCGGCTTGACGGACATCCTGGAGAATTATGCCCAGATCGTCGAACAGAAGGACGACAAGACGGGCCGGAAGAGGCGTACGCAGATCTGGCCCCGCTACCATCAACTGGACGTGGTCCGCAAGCTGTTGGCCGTGTCGGCCGAACAAGGCGTCGGCCACCGGTACTTGATCCTGCACTCGGCAGGCAGCGGCAAATCGAATTCCATCGCCTGGCTGACCCACCAGCTGGTCGGGCAGAAAAAGGATGGCCAGCCGGTCTTCGACACGATCGTCGTGGTCACCGACCGCCGCATCCTGGATCAGCAGATCCGGGACATTATCCGGCAGTTCGCCCAGGTCGGGGCCACGGTGGGCCACGCCGATCACTCGGGCGATCTGCGCCGTTTTTTGGCCAGCGGCAAGAAGATCATCATCACCACAGTGCAGAAGTTCCCATTCATCCTGGACGAAATCGGCAGTGAACATCGGGGCTGCAGGTTTGCGATCATCATCGACGAAGCTCACTCCAGCCAGGGCGGCAAGACGTCGGTGGCCTTGAACCGTGCTTTGGAGGCCAATCCCGACTATGTAATCAGCGAAGGGGACGAGACCGCCGAGGACAAGATCAATCGCATCATGTCAGGCCGCAAGATGCTGTCCAACGCCAGCTACTACGCCTTCACAGCGACCCCCAAGAACAGGACCCTGGAGATCTTCGGTCAGCCTTTCGATGAAGACGGCGAAACCAAGCATCGGCCATTCCATTGCTATACGATGAAACAAGCCATCCAGGAAGGGTTCATCCTGGACGTGTTGAAACACTACACGCCCATCGCCAGCTACTATAAGCTGGTCAAGGCCATCGAGAACGACCCGGAGTTCGACACCAAACGAGCCAAGAAGAAGCTGCGGCGGTACGTCGAGGGGCACGAACACGCGATCCGGCTGAAGGCCGAGATCATGGTCGACCATCTACATGAACAGGTGATCAGCTTGAAGAAGATCGGTGGCAACGCTCGCGCCATGGTAGTCACCAGCGGTGTCGAGCGGGCGATCCAATACTTTCACGCGATCCGCGACTACTTGACGGAGATCAAGAGTCCCTACAAGCCCATCGTCGCCTTCTCGGGCGAACACGAGTGCGGCGGGGCAAAGGTGACCGAGGCATCCCTGAACGGCTTCCCCAGCAACAAAATCGCCGACAAAGTCCAGGAAGACCCCTACCGGCTGCTGATCTGTGCCGACAAGTTCCAGACTGGCTACGACGAGCCGCTGCTGCACACGATGTACGTCGACAAGCCCTTGTCCAGCATCAAGGCCGTGCAGACGCTGTCGCGGTTGAACCGAGCCCACCCGCAGAAGCACGATGTGTTCGTCCTAGACTTCATGAACGACTCGGATACGATCCTGGAGGCGTTCTCCCGGTACTACCGTACGACGATCCTCAGCAAGGAAACGGACCCGAACAAGCTCCATGACCTGAAGGCCGACCTGGACAGCTACCAGGTGTACGGCCCGGAGCACGTCACCGAATTGGTCCGGTTGTACCTGGACGGCGCCGACCGCGAGACGTTGGATCCGATCCTGGATGCCTGTGTGGCCACGTACAACGAGCAATTGGACGAAGACGGGCAGGTGGACTTCAAAGGCAAGGCCAAGGCGTTCTGCCGCACGTACGAGTTCCTGGCGTCGATCCTGCCGTACACCAACGCCGACTGGGAACGGCTGTCCATCCTCTTGAACTTCCTGGTGCCCAAGTTGCCGGCCCCGAAGGAGGAGGACCTGTCGAAGGGCATCTTGGAGTCGATCGACATGGACAGTTACCGGATCGAAAAGCACGCGGCCATGCAGTTGCTGATCCCTGACGAAGATGCAGAGATCGATCCGGTCCCGACCAGCGGGGGTGGGCGGAAGCTGGAGCCTGAGCTGGACATGCTGTCGAACATCCTGAAAGCGTTCAACGACCAGTTCGGCAATATCCCCTGGTCCGACACCGACCGGGTCCACCGGATGATCACGGAAGAGATCCCGGCCAGAGTTGCTGCCGACACCGCCTACCAGAACGCTCAGAAGCAGGGGGATAAAAGCAAAGCCCGCATCGAGCACGACTCCGCCCTGCTCCGCGTGATGGTCGAATTGCTGAAGGACGATACGGAACTGTTCAAGCAGTTCAGCGACAACAACGGTTTCAAACGCTGGCTATCGGACACCATCTTCGGGATGACCTACCAAGACACCGCGGCGTGAGACTATGTGGCCTTGCTCTTCTTACGAGGTTGACGAGGCTT
>SLMF01000432.1 GCA_007133715.1 Planctomycetaceae bacterium | reverse complement strand
TGTCCGGTTTCGGGATGCAGGTCGATCCGATCGATTCGGCCGCGGAGGAGAAACGATTCGCCGTCGACTTCGAAGGGCGCGCCTGCCGCCCGCCGATCGGGTACTTCGGTAAACTCGATTTGCCAGCCTTCGGCTGCCCGCCTGGCCTGAACGTGGGAAAAGGCGTGCAGTCGCTGCCGCAATTGCTCGATCTGAACACGCACGGTCGCCAGGGACTGCTCCCCGAACAGACGGGTCACATGCCGATCCAGGGCTTGGTCGAAGGGCCTTTCGAGCGGGGCCGGGTCGGTCGCCTGGGCCTCGGGCCCGCTGCCGACTTCGTGCAGCACGTCGTGGAGCAAGCTGCCAAAGGCGGCTCCGTCCAATTCTTCGGCCGTATCGTCGATCGCTTGCAGCCCGAGTACATGCCGCAGGTAGAAGCGGTAGGGGCATGCCAAGTAATCGCGAAAAGCGGTCACACGCAGGGCGTTCAGCGGGAGATCCTGGCGCTGAGGTCGCGGGACCGGAAAATCGGACAGCGCCCGCGGGGCGTGCCACCCCCCGGCCAGAGGCGGTAGATGGTCGCTCGACTCCGGTGTCGCAAAGAATCGTAAGGCTCGCCGGGCACGCGTTTCCGCATCGGTGGCCATCAACAATCGGCTGGGTATCAACGGTTCGCCGGCGACCGAACGGCGGCCAGCAATCAACCGGACTTGCTCGCGAGTGGTCATCACAATGCTGAGCGCGTACGCATCGCGAGCGTAGCGGCGGGCGTTGTCTTGCAAACCCAATTGAGTCCGTAAAGCATCGGGCAAGAACAGATCGGCGTTCAGCGACGAAGGCACGCAGCCTTCATTGACCCCGCATACGACCAGGGCAGGCGCATCATCCAGTGCCAATTCCAGCCAACCCAATAATTCGACAGCACCCGGATTGGGAGGGTCAGCCACCGTCTGATCCTGGCATGATTCGCGGAGCAACCGCAGCGCATCGGCCGCCGAAACCACCGGTTGCAACCGCTGCGGGAGGGTCTGTTCCTGCTCCTGCAGAACACGTTGAATCGTGCGGAAAGCCTGAACCAGCTGACGATCCGCCGGATCGTCCTGGTCCCAAGAGCAGGGTCCATAGATTGAGCGTAGCAAGCCGCGGAGCGACTCGCCCCAGGCCGACAGGGTGCGTGGCGGCCCCTGAAGTTCCGTCAGAACACCTTGACTGATTCGCAAGAGTTCCGCCACGAGGCGGCCGTCCGGCGATTCCGACCGCGCCGTACCCAACCGATTCTGCAAATGGCGATTGTAGTAATGGTCCAGCGCGTCGGGCCAGTGGGCTCCGACACCCTGACGCTGGAGATAGGCGTCCATATCCGGATGGCGGAGCCAAGCTGCCAATTCGGGGTAACCGCCGATGCGCAGGTACGATTCGATGCCCGCCAGCAGACGCAGCACGCAGGTTCGCGGTAACGGTTTTCCGGTTGCCGAACGGCACGCCACCTCGCACTGTTCCAAGCGACGTTGGACCAGCGGAGTGAGTGTGGCGTCTGCCAAACCGACCGTAACTTGATCCGGTCGGAATCGCTCTCCCCACTCGGCCAGACAACGGGCCACGCGATCCGCCTGATCCCCGGGGCCGTCCACAATCTGGATCTGTTCCTCCTCGATCGGGATAGTGACCGATTGCCAAGCGGGTGGTAGCAGCGCACCGTGCGTGTCGAAACGATCGGACCAAGCCGGGGGCGCGAAGACGAGAACCGTCACCCGTTCGGCCACCTGATCCAGCATCCGGCACAGGAGCCCGGTCAAATCCACCGTCCCGACCAGGAACAAGTCCTTGTGCAAGCGACACTCGCGTTTTTCAACCGCGACCCGGCGAGCTGTCTGGACATCCCACAGTTCCAATTCATCCAGCAGGGTCAAGTACTGGCATTGGAGTTCGTGGAGGATTTGCCAGCGTGTTTGTTCGGCGAACAAAGCGATCGCAGCCCCGTGTCGGGCCACATCCTCGAAATTCAGGCCTTCGGCGGCCAGTTCGGTGTGCAGGCGTCGCAGCAAGCTGCCGTATTCCAACCAGCCCAACGGGTCGTCCGGCGGTCCCCCCGAGATCAAATCGGACAAGCGTCCGGGCTCGTAACAACGCAACACCTCGGCCCACGCCAGGCGTTGGACCAGCCCGTTGGCCAGCGGTCGCTGGGCCGGATACAGCTGTTCCGGCAGACGCCCGAGTGTTTCAATTTGGGGGGGCGTCAGCAACAAACCCCGCCGCTCCGAATGCTCGACCAGCAACTCGAGCAAGCGGCGGCCCGCTCGCCCGCCCGGTACGCCAATCAACGCGGGCGACAGATCCACCGCATCCGACCGCCCGTAACGCCCCAGCAGATAATCGACGGTCAATTCCAGACTGGGACGCTGCCCACCGAGAAAAACGCGGTCCATCGGCACGCTGCCCTCTTCGTTCCGCAAAGGAATCTTTTTCAAAAGGATCGGTCAATTCTCGCTGCAGAACCCTCGGTCGCGGCACAGGCCACTTTCGCTAAGTCCTTGCAAATAAATGACGTAGCACCAAACTCGTCCGTTCTGCTCCGGTTTGGCACGCGACATGCACTAACCGTCTCCCCGCCGGCCACTTACCGGCTATCCCGTGTCGCAAAATGTCTTGTCGGTTCTCGTCACCTTCCCAACCAAGGAGTCGATCATGCTGGTGCTGACGCGCAAGCTGCAAGAGAAAATCCAGATCGGAAACGATGTCACGCTGACCATTGTACGCATTCAGGGTAACACAGTCCGCGTGGGCATTGAAGCACCCTCGCACGTCCGCGTGGTCCGCGGCGAGCTGTACGCTGGCGAGTCCGCGTGTGAGGCGGGCTGCGCAAACCCTATGTCCGGGGGGGCAGGCAAAGGGGAAGCAGCGTGGACAGCGGAAGCGGCGGATGAGTTGTCCCCGATCCCGGCCACCTGGCCCCGCCAAGCGGCGCGTGAGCAGCGTCGGCAACGGCGTCAAGCGGCCCGCATGCACTCGTTGGCCTGACTCGCCCTCGCGCCCCCCTTCAAGTGGAATTCATCTTTCGTCTCGGGAGGGAAGGTCGGCTCGATTGGCGACGCTCGTCAATCGGCCGACCGCCTGCTCAGCGGGCAACGCGGGCGTCGCCAGCCCAGACGGCCCAGACCTCTTGCTCGTTGGCCGGCTGGATGTAGTCGGTCAGGTAGGTCACCGCCAGCGCCCCGCTGGCCCAACCGAACTGGACCCAACGTTCCGGCTCCCAACCGCGGAGGATGCTGTACAGGAGTCCGCCGACGAAGCCGTCGCCGCCCCCGATGCGGTCCAGCACTTGGATTTCACGCGGTTCGACCACGTGCCATTGGTCCTGGTACCACATGATCGCGCCCCAGCGATGCGCCTCGGCATGGATGACTTCGCGGAGCGTGGTGGCAAACAGCTTGACGTTCGGGTATTTCTCTCGGGTGCGATGGATCATCTCTTTGAAGGAGTCGATTTTGGCAGTCAAGCCTTTCCC
>SLMF01000506.1 GCA_007133715.1 Planctomycetaceae bacterium | reverse complement strand
TGATCGGTGCCGGTCCGCGGGGAAACGGCGTGGCCCGCGCGTTCGACCGGTTCGACGACGTCAGCATTGCCATGCGAGCCGACGTCCACCGCGACCGCGGTGATACCCAGAACTACCACGAACTGCTGGAACGGGACGACATCGACGGAGTCATCATTGCCACGGGTGACCGCTGGCACGCGCTGGCCGCGATTCATGCCGCTCAAGCTGGCAAACACATCTTTACGGAGAAGCCGCTGTCCTTCACCATCCACGAAGGTCGGCAGATGGTCAAAGCCACCCGCCGCTACGGGGTTGTCCATCAGGTAGGCAGTCAGCAGCGATCGATGTACGACGACTACCGCGGGGCCATGCTGATCCGCAACGGTCACATCGGCAAGATCACGAAGGTCCACGCATACAACTACTGCAGTCCCATGGAGCATGCCATGCCGGGGGGCGATCCGCCCGACTATTTGGATTGGGATCGCTGGTGCGGGCCGGTGGCCGTGGTACCGTACAACGAGAACGTCTACCCGATGCGTGCCAACCCGGGCTGGATGTCCTTCCGTCAATTCTCCGGCGGCGAGATGACCGGTTGGGGGACGCACGGTCTGGATCAGATTCAATGGGCGTTGGGCAAGGACGCCAGCGGTCCGCTCGAGATCTGGACGGTTGGCGATCCGTTCGAGCCGTGGGTTGTCAGCGAGCCTCGTCCGGGACGTTTTCACGGCCCCAAGGAGCCCAAGATTTTCATGCGCTACGGGGAAGGAGAGGACCAGATCGAGGTCGAGTTTACGGACGACGCTCCGATGGGCGGGGGGATCTTTTTTGGCGAGGGCGGGACGATCCGCACGGGCCGTGGTTCGTTGCGTTGCGATCCGCCGGAACTTGCCGAATTGGGGGTCGAGGATTTCGAGGCGATGGATATCCAGTTGTATCGCAGTCGCAATCACCAGCGGGACTGGCTGGAGTGCATCAAGACGGGTGAGCGGCCGTGTGCGGACGTGGAAATCGGCCATCGTTCGACCACGGTTTGCCATCTGGCCAACATCGCCCGTTGGACCGGGCGGCGGCTGTACTGGGATCCGGTCCAGGAGCAATTCCAGGACGATGCCGACGCCAACACCTATCGGGACTATGAGCGGCGGACGGGTTACGAGTTACCCGAGCTGAGCTGACGCAGCGAACCGCCAAGCAGTCAGCGTGGGGGAGTTCAATGTGTCTCCCCCCGTTTTTCAAGGGGAAGATATTTACTTGGGGGGTTATACCGCCCGCGGTGAGAACTGTCCCCTCGTAAAACGGAATTCATTCCGTTCGTGCCGCAACTGTCAGAACCATCAGGAAATTGCGATGGAACGTTGGTTAGAACAAGAGACCAAATACGAAGGAGCCGTGTTCTCGGTGGTGGGCGGCGAGGCGATGTTGCAGGACGGTCGGCGGGTACGGCGGGACGTGGTCCGGCATCGAGGCAGCGCCGCCATTGTACCCGTCCTGGACGATTGCGTGTTGTTCGTGCGGCAGTATCGGATCGCGGTGGGTCGCGAGATGCTGGAGATACCGGCGGGGGGGATCGAAGTTGGCGAGCAGCCGGAGTTCACAGCGCGTCGCGAGCTGAGCGAGGAGTTGGGATATGAAGCGGGTCGGCTGGTCCGCGGGCCGTCCTTCTTCTCGTCCGTCGGTTTCCTGGACGAGGAAATCCATTTGTTTTTCGCCTTCGATTTGAAGAAGGCCGTTGCGGTTCGGGACGCGGACGAGCAGATTGAGGAGGTCCGTGTGCGGCTGGCGGACGTGCGGCGCGGTTTGCGAGCCGGTGAGTATGACGATGCGAAAACGCTGATCGGACTGTACGCGCTGCTGGCCCGCGAAGAGGGCAGCGGCGACACGGAAAACCGGACGCCCGCCCCCTGATCTCCACTTGCCGGGCGTGGAAGGGTTCGGGAAGTGCGGCGGGCGGCGCTCAGGGGCGAACGATGCAGGCATTCATGGCAGTTGCGAAAGCTTTATCGGATGTCCAACGCGTGCGCCTGTTGCTGGCTCTGCGGCGTCAGGAGCTGTGTGTCTGTCAACTGGTCGAACTGGTTGGCTTAGCGGCCTCGACCGTATCCAAGCACATGTCCCTTCTCAAGAATGCCGGTCTGGTTGAGGGTCACAAGGAAGGGCGGTGGATGTACTACCGGCTGCCGTCCGAGCCCCGGTCTGCACTGATCCGGGGGGCTTTGCAGTGGGTCACGGAGCATTTGGAGGCGGACCCGCAAATCCGGCAGGACGATCAGCGGCTGAGAGAAATCGGTGCGATGGACCCGAATCCGTTGTGTCCGGTACCCCGGATCGGGCGGGGAAGGGCCTGAAAAACCAACGTGTGCTACCGGGAGGAACCTGTTTCCTGAGGGGACTGGCGCGTTTGCGGCTTTGCAGCTGCGGTTGCGGAGATTATATTGCACGCACCCTGAAGAAGCGAAGGGTTTCTTTAGGGTGCGACACGACCCTCCTGAGAGGGGCTGTACTCGTTCGGATATCGCAACAAGACCATGGCAGTGGAGCAGCAACGACGCGAAGTTTATTTTTCAGGGCACGTGCAGGGGGTGGGCTTTCGCTTCACTGCCCAGCGGGTGGCCGGGCGTCATGATGTGACCGGTTTTGTCCGCAACATGCCGGATGGACGCGTGCAGTTGGTGGTCGAGGGGCAGCGTGTGGAGATTGGGCGATTCCTGGATGACCTGGCGCGGACAATGCAGGACCACATCCGCAAGACCACGATTCAGGAAGATAAACCGACGGGTCGATTTCAAAGCTTCTCGATCCGATACTGAGCGAGCCTCTGAATTGAATGAACTGTTACCGGCTGGGGTACGTACAGCCGTGAGACCGGGATAACCTAACAGACGAAACAAGCGATCGTAAAAGATGATGAACTCGCTGGCAGTTTTGGCGGTACAGAATTGGGTCAGTCATTGGTTGACCCCCCTCTGGTTGTTAAGTGTGGGGGTTTTGGCGGGGATGATCTTGCTGGTGCTGATCGGGGCGATCGCGTGGTTGCTCTCTCGGCTGCCCGGGATCGGGACGCTTGCCGACCAAGTGGGTGGCAGGGATGGTTCCTGGCTGGGGCAAGTGTTAGTCCGCCCACTCACCATTCTGTTTTCGCGGCGGACGTTGGGGGAGGTTCCTCAGGCGGTCCGCGAGGGTGCCTTGTGGCCGCTGTTCATTATGGCGCTTTCGTTGTCCGCCTTTGGGATCCTGGGTGCCCTTTTTGTGCAGCAACCGTGGGATTTATTGGCTTCGCTGGAGCGTTTGCCGCACGCGGGCTCGCGCAGCGAGTCGTTCCAAGTACCCGTGTCCGAGTATGATTTTCCCGGAGAAGTGTTTGCGGAACTGGTACCGCATCGGCAACCGATCTCGTTGGTTGCCGAAGAAGTGCGTTCGCTGACGTTCGAGAGCGACCAGAACTTGTCGATCGCGATGTGGCCGTTTGACGAGGTGGCTCCGGGCCAGACGTTGGAGGTGATCGC
>SLMF01000673.1 GCA_007133715.1 Planctomycetaceae bacterium | reverse complement strand
GCGGGGCGACACGGCCGCGGTGTTTCAAGACGGACTGACCGTCGCCGGACACTCGCAACCGTATCAGCCGCCCAATCCCGAGATCTATCCTTACGTGGTCGACGGGCGGTGCGAGTACCAATTGTCGCTGGGGACGCTTCGCATCGAGGGCATCACCGACTTTAAGACCGGCGCCCCCGGCGTTAAACAGCGAGTGATCTGGGGCAGCGGAGACGGTACACCGTTCCACATCGAAGTCGATTTCCAGGAAGGCCGCAAACGGTTAGTGATCAACGGAATCGATCAGACGGGCGATCCGGCCGCCAACTCCTACGAACACGTGCTCCGCACCGTCACCCGCTGGCGCCGCGAACGCTCGCGGGACGAATTGATGACCGCCATCTATCCCCACCCTGCCTTTGCCCGGCTGACATATCAGTTATCCAGTCTCTTGTGGCGAGCCTGCCGCGACGGGCAACCGCTCCGCATCACCTCGCAAGACGAGCTGTTGAATTTCAACGCCCATTTTCTCAGCGGTGAGCCGATACGTTCCCTTCCAGGAACGCTTTGATTGCCGCCGACCGTAGCGAGGCAGCAGGAGGGCCTCTAACAACGCAAGCCGCGGCGGTAACGTAGAATGCACCACAGGGCACGCAATCCGTCCCGCCACGTGATCTTCTTTCCCTCGGCGTACGTCCGCCCGTTGTAGCTGATCGGCCGCTCGTAAATCCGCACTCCGGGCAAACTGGCGATCTTGGCCGTGAGCTCCGGCTCGATACCAAAACGCCGCTCGCGCAGGGTCGGGGCAATCTTCTGGATCGCTTCGCGGGTGAATACCTTGTAACACGTTTCCATGTCGGTCAGGTTCAGATTCGTGAAACAGTTCGACAAGCTGGTAAGCAAGCGATTGCCGACGTAATGCCAAAAATAGAGCACGCGCTGGCTGTCACCGGCGAAGCGACTGCCGAACACGGCATCCGCCCGGTCCTGGATAATCGGCTGCAGCAGATAGCGAAATTCGGCCGGATCGTATTCCAGATCGGCGTCCTGGACGATCACCGCATCCCCCGAAATATGTTCAAATCCGGTTTTCAGTGCGGCCCCTTTCCCTTGATTCTGCTCGTGGAAGAAGATCTGGAGGTCTTCGCTCTGCTCCCAACTCTCCAGCAGTTCCCGGGTGCCATCGGTGCTGGCATCGTCCACCAGAATGATCTCGCAGGGCACCCCTGACTGCCGCACGCGCGCGACCACTTCGTCGATCGTGTTCCGCTCGTTGAACACGGGGATCACCACGGACAAGCGAAACCCCTCGGGCAGCGCATACACCCCCAACCGGTGGCACACGCGGGGGCCCAGCAGTTGTCGCAGCGTCTGCAGGCGCTGCGTTTCCTCGCGGGCGTCCCGATCTTCGTGCGTCATTTGGTTTTTAACTCCTTTGTGGGCATGTTCTATACGATCGGAAAGGTTGTTTCTGTTCACGGTTACCCAAGAAAGTCTTTGGCAGTTCGCTGTCGAGCATTGCATGCATTGCTGGCAGGTTACCGGAGGCCAACCAAGCCTGAGCCGTATTTTAATGCGAACCGGCGGGTACACAACCAACAACTGCTCTTGAACCACCGGCTCAGAATCCGTAGCATCCGCCCGACTCTTCACAGGTACTTGTCTCGCGCGCTTCCGGGCATGGCAGCCTGAGCCCTGCGACCAAGGAGTTTTGTTTCGTCTCTGGGGGGTGCGTGTGGAGGCGTTTCGTAGGTGAAGCCCAGTGGGAACCTTCTGATGGAAGCTATTGCACGTTCTCCGAACCGATCCGTGCTGTTCGTACTTCGTCCCCTGCTTGTGTCGTTCCTGACGAGCGGTTTGGTGCTGGGCATGATCTTGCCGGCATCTTCTCTGTTGGGGGGTGAGTCGACGGGTGACCCGGGCAGTGGAGTGCATGCGCGGTCGGCGGTTGATGAGGAGCCGTTGATTTCGCCGGATTCACCGATGCGAGAAGTGCCCGAGTCGGTACCGGCGGACCACTCGGAAGGGGAGAGTTCGCACCAATTTTTCCCCTTGCACCACACCGAACTGTCGGAAGCCGGACAACACCTTCGGCGATTGCTGGGTTCGCGACTGGCGGTATCCGAGTTCTCTGGAGGTGCTTGGGTTTTCAGCCGCGGCCGGCAGCGAGTGGAACTGAGCTTGGACCGTTCGCGGAACGGGATGGCGTTTACGGGCAGCCAGAAACTCTTGGGCCAGTTCTCACAGCTGGTTCGGGCGTTGGAACAGCTTCACCAGCCGGCGGCGGCCGGTCGGCTTCGAGTCCGGATCCTGCCGGTACAGCAGGCCGAGATGGCAACGGTTCAGGAGGCGGTCGATGCGTACCGTTGGGGGATGGACCCGTCGGGGGACGCCTCCGATCCCACCGAGAACACTCCCGATACGGGCCCTTCCTCGTCTCAGCAGTCCCGTCGTTTACGTCTGCCGGTGGTTTTGGCGCAACACACGGAAGCGGTGGCGGCACAAGAACCCTCCTTATTTGAACAGGATTTCGAACCCCTTCCTCCGGATGGACTTGGCGTCTTCCCCGCAGACGAGGATGTGGCGGAACGCATCGGCCGACTGATGGCCGACCGGGTGGAAATCGAGATCCTTCCCGATCTGGATGTGATCATCCTCCGCGGCCGCGATCCGGACGTCGAGGAAGTCGCCCGGATCATTGAGGAAATCGAGCGACTGGCGGCACTGACCGTCCCGGAGATCGAGATCTATCGGCTGAATCATGTGCACAACATGTCGATTGTCACCATCCTGAACTTGGTCGCCCAGGACCTGATCGGAGGCCGGCAGGGACGGATCCATGTCACTCCGTTGGTCAAACCGAATGCGCTGTTGTTGATCGGCTGGGGCGAAGCGATCCGGTCGATGAAGGAACTGATCGAGAAGCTGGATCAGCCGGTTTCGCCTGACAGCCAGTTGCGGGTGTACCAACTGCAGCACGCGGGCGTGTTAAATGCGGCGGGCTTGTTACAGGAGAGCTTCGGCACGCCGGAAGGTCTGGGCCCGCGGGTCGAATTGGTGCCGGATGAACGCACCAACTCGTTGATCGTCCGTGCGGCGCCCCGAGATCTGGCCGAAGTCGATCTGCTGATCAGTCGCATTGATCGGCCCGAAAGCGGTTTCGTCAATCAGGCGCGGCTGTTCCAACTGCGAAATACCTTGGCGACCGAACTGGCGATTACCCTGAATAACGCCTTCACCGCCGCGGGCGGTCCGCCAGGAGAACCCCGTTCGGCCATCCTGGAACTGCTGACCGCCGATGCGGAGGGCGAGCGGATGGTCCGTTCCGGCGTGCTGAGCGATGTGCAGGTCACGCCCGACCCGCACACCAACACGCTGGTCGTAACCGCGCCAGTCGAAAGCATGGATCTCTTGGCCGCGTTGATCAAGCAGTTGGATGTGCCCAGCGGGGTGGCTCAGATCAAGGTGTTCAACATCATCAATGGGGATGCCACGCGTATGGTGGAAATGCTGC
>SLMF01000348.1 GCA_007133715.1 Planctomycetaceae bacterium | reverse complement strand
GCCTGGTGCATCTGGGCGCCAGTTCCGCGATTACGGTCGACACCGGCTTGAGCAGTCTGCAGGTGCCGCCCACGATCATGACACTGGCGGTGCGCGAGGTCGAGGGCCCGCTGGGCAACCCCGTGCCGCAGGTGGCGGACGGCCAGCAGTTCTCGGTCCACGACGGCCAGCAGACGATCGTGTTCGAGTTCGACAATGACGGCATCTGGGATCCGGACACAGTCACGCCGATCAACATTTTCGAAGCTCAGACGGCAGAGGAAGTGGGCGAAGCGATCGTGCAGGCCCTGCGCGAATCGCCGCTGGAATTGAGCGGTGTCCAGCATGTGGGCAACGGTTTGGTGCATGTCCATGTGGGCGGCGAGGCCTCGGTCGCTCGGCTGACCTCGCGGCTGGTCACGGGTTACGCCGGACGCCCGGTGCAGGACGGCGAGCGGTTTACGGTCGCCTACGATCAGGATCCGGAAGACGAAGACAGTTTGCCGTGGGAAGTGACCTTCGAATTCACCCAGGATGGCTTCCTGCAGCCCGGCAGCGATTGGGGCATCGACTACACGCTGGGCGAGACGCATGAGGAATTGGCCGAACGGATGGCGGCGGCGATCCTTGCGAACGAGGACCTCGAGCTGCCGCAGACCAAGCACCTGCAGAATGGGGTGGTGTACATCGGCGGCTCACTGGGTCATGAAATCGACATGACCGAAGCCCCGACTTTGAACTTGACCGGTCGCCCCGAGGTCCAGACCACCACCCGCTTGAACTTGCCCCGGCCGCTGACGATCCTGGTCCCGGAATTGGGCGGGATGGCGATCACCGAAGGCGAAACCTTCACGATCACCGATTTGTCGATGCCGCTGGAGCAGCAGACGTACACCTTCGAATTCGACGATGGGATTTCCGGCCCCGTGCCCGGTAACGTGCCCGTGTTCTATCCGGGAACGGATGCGGACCAACTGGCCGACAGCATCATCAGCTCGATCGAAAACCTGCGGCTGGTCGTGCCCGGTTTCCTGGACGGAGTGGAACCGGTCAAGGTAGTCGATGCCGACGGGCAGATCGGGGTCCAGTTGAGCGGGGTGGACGGGAACCACAGCCTGGATACCTCGGCCAGCGCCAACGTCGACCAGAGTGGCGGCCGCGTGGCGGACGGCCAGCGCTTTCGCATCACGTATGAAGGCCAGACGACCACCTTTGAATTGGACAGCGACGGGGTGTTCGATTCGGCCAACACCGTGATTCTGTTCACGGAAACCAGCACGTTGGACGAGATTGCCGATTCGATCGTCGCCTCGATCCGCACCTCACCGGGCTTGAATTTGCCGGACGTCCAGCACTTGGGCGATGGCGTGATCGATTTGCGTGACAGTTCGCGGCACGTGACGCGTGTGCTGGCGGATGCGGAAGTTCCGGACGACGCGGTGACGCTGACCGGGATCGCCGGTGGCGCGGTGCGGGTGCCCTTCGAGCCTTGGGCCGGATTTAGCGGCGAGCAGATGGCGGAGATCATTGTCGACGCGATCAACGCCAACCCGGCCCTGGCCGGCGTATCGTCCGAGCTGCGAGGCGGCAACAGCCTGTTCGTCGATTTCGTGGATCCGGATACCAATCGGCCCGCCGACTTTACCGTGGGGCCCGCCACGCTGCAGGGCATTTCCCATTACTTCCTGCGGGCGATCCAGGATCTTCCCGGGAATGCCTTGAAGGCCAACCAGTTCACGGCCAAGACCCACTTCACGATCCTGCTGCCCGGTGTCCAGCTGGATTTCGGGGACGCCCCCGACTCGTTGACCGATCCCCGCTACCCGACCCTGTTCGCCCATGACGGGGCTCGGCATGTGATTGCCGATCCCAACTACCACTTGGGCAGCCGGGTGGATGCCGACCGGGATGGTCAGCCGGTTCCCGGCGGCTTGGGCGACGACTTGGACCACCGCGTGTCGCGGGGCACCAGTCCGCTGGAACTGACCGGTCTGGCGCCGCATTTGATCCGCATCCCGGCGGGCGGGGTCAGCGATCAAGCGACCTTTACCATCACCGCCCACGGTTTGGCGCCGAAGGTTTTCGAGTTCGTGGACATGGCGATCGCGGAAAACGAACCGGCCCTCGGGCATGTGGCCGTGTTCTTCCGCTCCGACTGGTCCGCCGCCGAGCGAGTGGAACGGACGGCTGCGGCGATCGTGAACAGTGTCCGCGAGCGTACCGCCCTGCGGTTGTCCCCGATCTATCTGGGCAGCGGCGTCGTCTTCCTGGGCGGCAGTGCCCAGCAGCGGATCGATACGCGGGGCACCGCCCTGACCGCGGAAGGCTTGGCTACCCATCTGCTGATCGCGGTGCCGGGCGCGCAGGTCTTTGATGGCCAGCAGTTCCGGATCAATGACGGGCGGAACGCGCCGGTGATCTTCGAATTCGACAGCAATGGCCAGACCCCGCTGGGCGTGTGGCCGGTGCCGTTCCAGGTGGACGATTCGGCCGAGGAAGTGGCCCGGGCGATCGATCACGCGGTGGCCGCGGCGAAGGACGCGGGGCATTTGGCAGACGAGTTCGAATTGACATCGTTGGGCGACGGGCGGTTGCACGTGGCCGGGGTGGCCAGCCACCAGATCGATTTGGAAGGCAGCGGTTTGGCGGCCACAGGGCACACGCCGGTGGAACTGCACACGCCGGGAGCGGGCCTGGGCCTGCGGATGGAAACCCCGCTGGCGATCTTGTTGGCCGACGCGGTCGGCGGCGGGGTTTCCGCCGGAGAAACGTTCATCTTGAGCGATGGCCGGAAGCTGCCGGTGACTTTCGAATTCACCGCCGATCAACCGTCGGCCCTGGGCTATGTTCCGGTCGCCTACAATTCGTTCGACAGCGGAGCCAAAATCGCTCAGTCGATTGTCGACGCGATCGAGTTGGCCGTGTCGCAAGGTCGCTTGGAAAACATCGAGGCAACCATCGAAACCGGCACCGACCCGATCCAGATCCATTTGGATGCGGATGCCTACTACCAGCTGAATACCTCGGGCAGTGCCTTGGGCCAGCGGGGGCCGATCGAGGCGGGTGAGTGGGTGGTGATCACGGACGGGGCTGGGGAGACCCAGGTCTTCGAGTTCGTGCGCGATGCCGATGACGTGACCTTGGGGAACATCCCGGTCGTGTTCCGGGACGCCGATTCGGCCAATGACATGGCCAATGCGTTGGTGAGTGCGATCCAGCTGCAGATCGATACGGGCAACCTGGGGGCAGATATCGTGCCCCAGAACTATGGCGGCGGCAGCATTCAGATCGGTGGCGATGGAAGCGTGTCGGTCGATGCTGCGACCAACCTGACGGCTCATGGCGAGCCGGGCGGGGTGCTGGACGGGCAGTATTTCGAATTGCGGGATGGCGTCACCATCCGCCGCTTCGAATTCGATGGCGATGGCAAATCGACGCCCGGGACCCACCGGATTCCGCTGGATCTGAGCTACGACGCCGAGCAACTGGCGAACACGATCGTGGCGCATATCCAGGCGACCGGCTTCTCGCTGGATGTCTACGCCTTGGGCGGCGGTCGCCTGCGGTTCGAAGGCGATGACAATGACGGCGTGTATGTGGACGGCGTGCCGACACCCGGCGCGACCGTCACGCTGCTGGTCACGGCCTCGGCGCCCGGATACCTGGACGCTTGGATCGACTTCAACAATGACGGGGACTTCTCGGATCAGAACGAGCATGTGTTCGCCTCCTATCCGTTGGAGGCGGGGATCAACGAAGTGCCCTTGACGATTCCGAGTAACGCCTCGATCGGACCGCGGTTCGCCCGTTTCCGCTTCAGTCAGGAAGGCGGTTTGGCACCTTACGGGCTGGCGCTCAGCGGCGAAGTGGAAGACCATATCATCGAGATCTTCAGCAATGCCCCGCCCGAGTTGACTTTGCCGGGCGAGCAGGTGCTGGAGGAAGACCAGTCCTGGGTCATCGCCGGGCTCTCGGTCAACGACCCCGACGCGGGCCCGCTGGACATCAGCATGTCGTTCTCGGTCCTGCACGGGACATTGAATGTCAGCACGACGGTTGCCAATGGCGTAACCCCGGCGGATGTTGCAGGGGCAGGCACCCGCCACTTGGTGCTGACCGCTTCGCCCGCCCAGATCGCGGCCACCTTGGCAGCCCCCAGCGGATTGACTTATCGGGGTGACCCGAACTTCAACGGGCGGGACCTGCTGACGGTCGTCGCCGACGACCTGGGCCACTCCGGCACTGGCGGTCCCCGCCAAGATTACGGCACCGTGCCGCTGACGGTCTTGCCGGTCAACGACCCGCCCGAACTGACCGTGCCCGGCACCCTGACTGTGGTCGAAGACCAGCCCCTGATCTTCCCGCCCGGCAGTATCTCGGTGTACGACGTCGATTGGGATCCGGCCTTCGAACAGGATCTGGTCCCCGCCGATACGGAAATGCTGCTGGTCCTGTCCGTCACTCAAGGGACGCTGACGCTGCGGGATGATGTGATCCAGGGCGTGATGCCCGAGGAGATCGTCGGGAACGGAACCAGCGAGATCCGCGTGATGGCACCGCCGGACCGGATCAACACGACCTTGGCACACGCCGAGGGCCTGATCTACCAGAGCGTGCCCAACCTGGATACGGGCGATGTGCTGACCCTGACGGTGGATGACCTGGGGAACCGGGGCGCAGGCGGACCGTTGACGGACACCCGCACCGTGTCCATCGACATCCTACCGGTCAATGATCCCCCGGTGGTTACGGCGCCGACCGAGATGTTTGCGGACGAGCGCACGCCGATGTGGATGATCGATTTCGACGTCGACGACGTGGATTCGGGCGATTCGCCGATCACCGTGACACTGGTGATCAGCCAGCGGAGTGACGGTGGCAGCGACTTTGGCACGCTGACGTTTGTCGACCAGTCCGCGTTGGACTTCGACGCGGGCGATACGCTGTCAGGCAACCAGACTTCGGTAGTAACCATCGAAGCGCCCGTCTACCGGCTGTCGGCCTTGCTGCAGGATTCCGATGCTTGGTATTACACATCCCCCGCAGGCTTGGCGGGCGATTCGACTTCGACGAACTTGGACGACCGCGCCTGGGAGATCCTGACGATTACGGCCGAAGACAATGGCGCGACGGGGGGCGTGTACGACGAAGACACTGGCGAGTGGCGCGATGAGATCGTGAATCTGTCGGACACGAAAGCGGTCACCCTGTTTGTTCAGGAAGTCAATGATCCGCCGGTCATCACCGCTCCGGATGAGGCCAGCGTCGATGAGGATCAGGTGCTGCTGTTTACCAATTCTCTGGCGGTCATTGTGGATGACCCCGACTTGGGCGAGGGCCAGATCCTGGTCACGCTGACGGTCGGCTCGGGCACCGTGGCGATGGATAGCCAGTCGCCGGCCCGCTCGATCACGCTGGAAGGCTCGCTGGACGACGTGAATGACGCCCTGGCCAGCCTGCGTTATCAGGGTGATCCGAACTTCAACGGCACCGACACGCTGGTCATCGTGGCGAATGATCAAGGCAACTGGCCGCCGCCGGCGATGGAGACGGTCCATACGGTGACCATCACCGTGAATGCGATCAACGATCCTCCCGAGATCAGGCTGCCGGATTCGCTGTCCGTGCTGGAGGATCAGGCTTTGAATATCCCGCTGGTGTCGGTCACGGACGTGGACGCGTTCGAAGGCGAGCCGCGCGAGGATCAGGGCGTGCTGACGGTGATTTTGTCGGTCGAAGCGATCGATTTGTGGACGGCGCCGGGGGCCGCAGCCGCCGCGCCGGGGACGCTGAGCGTGATCGCGGATGTGCCGGGCGGTCTGCCCGCCGCCTCGATCACCTACTCGCCTGCCGCGGACCAGGTGACCTTGCGGGGAACCGCGGACCAGATCAACACCACGTTCGGTCAACCGGGCGGTCTGGTATACCAGGGGGCTGCCAACGTCTATGGCCAGGTGCTGCTGCGGGTGTTTGCCGATGATCATGGCCAGTGGCCGCCCAGTACGGGCGAGAGCACGGCGGAAGAGACCCGTACGATCACGATTGTTCCGGTCAACGACGCGCCGCTCATCACCGCGCCGGACAGTGGCAGTACCCAAGAGAATCAGGAACTGGTGCTCGAGGGGATCTCGGTATTCGACGTGGATGCGGCGGACAGCCCGATCCGCTTTACGCTGAGTGCGGAGAACGGGACGATAAGCGTCACGCCCACGGCGGGCGTGACCAGTACGGGTGACGGTCCGACGGTGGTCTTGGAAGGCAGCCAGACGGACTTGAATGCCACCTTGGCCCAGGGCGTGGTGTACACCGGGCTGCTGCACTACAACGGCCCCGACACGATCACCTTGACGGCCGACGACCGGGGCCATTACCCGCCGCCGGCGCAGGTGACCACCCACACGATCGCGATCAGTGTGGGGGCCGTGAATCAACCGCCCGAACTGGACCTGCCCGCACCGCAGACCGGTTACGAGGACCAGCCGCTGGCGGTGGCGCCGATCGCGGTGTCCGATCCGGACGTCGGTCAGGGCAATGAACCGCTGGTCGGCCGCGTGCGAATGACCCTGGCGGTCCAGCACGGAACGTTGCAGGTCCGCTTGAACGTGCCCAACGGACTGGTGCCCGGCCAGGTGACGAACAACGGTTCGGGCACGGTGACCATCTTGGCCCCGCCCGAGCGGATCAACACCACTTTGGCAGCCGAGAACGGCCTGATCTACCAGCCGAAGCCGAACTACAACAGCTTCCAGACCGGCGTCGAGGAGCCTGATCAACTGACGGTGACCGTCAACGATCTGGGCAACTGGCCGCCGCCGGCTCAGGAGACCACCGGTACCCTGCCGATCACCGTGATCGCGGTCAACGACCCGCCGGTGATTGCGGCACCCAGAACGGCGACGGCCGACGAAGATTTGCCGCGCAGTATCCCGGGGATCTCGGTCACCGATGTCGACATCCACGAAGGGCCGAGCGACGGAAAGCTGCTGGTCACCTTCGTCAGCCACAACGGGACACTGACCCTTCGCACGGACGTGTCCGGCGGCGTCACCGCGGACCAGATCGTAGACAACGGCAGCAGCCAGGTGATTGTCGATGCCACGCCTGCGCAGTTGAATGCCACGTTGGCCAGTACGAATGGCTTGGTCTACCTGTCGGCTCCCAACTTCAACGGCACCGACCACATCGTGATCACTGCGGATGACAAGGGCCAGACCGGCGAGCCGAATCCGGAGCTGGAGCACCCGAACAAGGATATCCACACGATCACGCTGACGGTCCGTGCGATCAACGATCCGCCGGAGATCACCGCCCCGGACAGCCTGGAAGTGGACGAAGACGTGCCGCTGCCGCTGGTCGGATTCACCGTCCACGATGTGGACGCCGCCGAAGGCACAGGCAATGTCCGCATGACCCTGGCCGTGGCGAACGGCAGGCTGAGCATCGACACCAGCATCAGCGGTGGAATCCGGGCGGGCGACGTGCAGAACAACCACACGGGGACCGTCGTGGTCACGAGCACGCCCGCGCGGATCAATCATTCGTTCGATCAGTCGGGAATCCAGTACTTGGGGTTGGAGAACTACTACGGCCCGGACCAGCTGACGATCACGGTCAACGATTTGGGCAACTGGCCGCCCCCGGCATTGGAAACCTCGGCCACCGTGCCGATCACGGTCCACCCGGTGAACGATCCGCCGGTGGTGACCCTGCAGTTGCCGCCGGAGGTGCTGGAGGACACGGCCGTTCCGCTGACGGTGACCGTGGACGACGTGGAGATGGGCAGTGGAGCCATCTTTGATGTCACGTTGAGTTCGGACCAGGGCTACTTTACCATTGCCCTGCCGCTGCCGGACGGGGTGACGATCGCGGGCAACGGCAGCAGCCTGGTGACCCTGCAGGGGACGGACGAGCAGATCAAGGAAACCTTGGAAACGCCGGAGCGGATCCACTTCCAGGGCGATCAGGACTACAACGGGCCCGCCAGTTTGACCCTGCAGATCGTTGATCGCGGCATGGATCCCGACTCGCCGGCCGATGATCAGACGGTCACGAAAACGTTGAATTTCTCGATCATTGCGGTCAACGATCCGCCCGTGATCCAGCTGCCCGACAGTCTGGAGGTGGACGAAGACGTGCCGCTTCCCTTGGGCGGTCAGATCGTAGTGACCGACGTGGATGCCAAGGACGGCAATATCCGCGTGACGCTGGAAGTGGGCCGAGGGACCTTGACGGTCAAGGACGATGTCCCGGGCGGCCTGACCCCCGCCGGGATTACGACCAACGGCACCGCTCGCGTTGTGCTGTTCGGCACCGTAGATGCCATCGGCGCCACCTTGGCGGATCCCGACGGCGTGGTTTACTTGGGTACCCAGGATTACTTCGGCCCGGATACCTTGACGGTCACCGCCAATGACCGCGGGCACACGGGGCTGGGTGGCCCGCAGATCACCACGGCTTCGACCCCGATCACCGTCCATCCGGTGAACGATCCGCCCTACGTGGCCAACCCGATCGGTGTGATCCACGTGCTGGAAGACGCGCCCGTGCGGCTGATCCAGCTGTTCCCGGGCGTGTTCGAGGACCCGGATGACGACGTGTTGAGCTTTGAAATCACAGCCAATTCCAATCCGTCGCTGGTCGTGGCCACGATCGAAGGCACCGTGCTGAAACTGACCTTCCAACCGGACCAGAGCGGCACGGCCGTGATCAGCGTTACGGCGTCCGACAGCGAATACTCGGCAACCGATACCTTCACCGTCCATGTGGAACCGGTCAACGATCCGCCGTTCGTCAAGAATCCGCTTGACGACGTGACGGTGCTGTACCGGCAAGGTGATCCGATCGCCCCGCAGACCGTCGACCTGAGCGAGGTCTTCGACGATCCGGATATCCCGTTCGGCGATGTGCTGACCTTGAAGTACAACGATTCTCGGGACAATACGAACCGCAACGTGGTTACCGCCGAGTTGGTCGGCACCAATTTGATCCTGACCTTCACCGGTGCTCCTGGACAAGCGGATTTGACCGTTCACGTGGAAGACCAGGGAGGCAAGACGGCCAGCGACACGTTCCGGGTCAAGGTCAATGCCGTCCCGGTGGCCAACGACTATCTGGCGGCCACGGAGATGAACGAGCCACTGGCCATCTCGATTCTCTCGCTGACCAGCGATGCCGACGGTTTCGTCGATCCGGGTTCGGTGGCGATTGTCTCGGGCCCGCAGTTCGGCCAGATTGAAAAGGATCCCGCCACCGGGATCGTAACCTACACGCCGAACGAGAATTACTGGAACCAGGGACATGCCCGGCTGGCAGACCGGCCGCTGGATACGTTCACCTACACCGTGCTGGACAACGACGGGTTCGAGTCGAACGAAGCCACGGTGACGATTGGGGTCAGCTGGATCCCGCGGTACCAAAACCCGTTTTTGAACGAGGACGTCGGCAAGTCGGGCATGGTGTCTCCGATCGACGCCCTGGTGTTGATCAACTACATCAACAGCGAGGGGAACGAGTTACCGCCGGACCCGCCGGCCGGGGTGGCGCCTCAGTTTTATTACGACGTCAATGGCGATGGTCTGGTCACGGCTGCCGACGTGCTGCAGGTGATCAACTACCTGAACCGAATTGCCTCGAGGTCGGGCGAGGGCGAAGCGACGGCCGCGGGCGAAGGCGAAGCTCCGCTGGACGGCTTGGTAGGGCTGGACGCGCCCGCCCTGGTCGCGCCGGACTACACGGTCACTCGGGCCAGCGATGGTTCGATTCCGATCCCCGAACTCAGCATCACCCGTCCGCCCGAGCAGCAGCCTGTCTCGTCCGGTTCGGCCCGAGCCGTGTCGAACGCGACCGAATTCGACCTGCTGGCGGGCGACGGCAGCGTGCTCGACGAGGAATTGGATGACATCCTGGGCGATATCGTATCCGACATCGATGGCGCCCTGGCCGAGTCGCTGCCGACCGATTGGGTATTCGGCGGCGGCCGTTGAACCGTGCCCCGTGGCGGTTTGCCGCGGTCGTTCGCAATCCCAACAAAGCAGGAGAGGGGGCCTTGTTCACGCCGCTGCGATTCGCGACGAAGGGTTTCGCCGGAAATCCCCGGTCGCGGCCGGTTTCAGGTGACGCCTGACGGGCGGCTGTTCGTCTTCCACTACGTCCACGGACGGGACGAAGCGGGTCAGCCCGTTTCGCAGAATCGCCTACTGCAGCTGCTGCCCGAAGGGGCCCCGTCCCCGTCGCTCAGGCTGCCCATGCAGCATCCGCTGACCGTGTTCTTCACCAATACGCCCCGCGCCGGCTGCCAGCCTTCCACAACGCTCGACTTGCTCGGCAGCCGAGCCGGCACCTCGCAAACGATCAGCTACGCGAGGCTCCGGTTGCAAGCTTAGCGGCTGCGAAGGATTAAAGGGCCCTGACAAAACCGCCGAGCGTCCAACTGCCATGCTTACCAGTGCGCCTCGACTTCCGTCCATTGATGAGCCCCCATCCGCAGCTTGACGCAACCGTCCTCCAGACCGCAATCATTCATCGGAGCCCCATCCAGCCCGCGTTCCCGAGCGTGACTGATTGGGCGGAAAGCGCTGAGTGTCAGCGGGGAAGAGCGCCCCATGGTCTCTAGCAGCCGGACACGAAAGCCCGTGATCGTCGAATCTTCGAGCAGCGGCTCCCAGTGCGTTGCCACCACATTGCGGGCATCCAGATGAAACAGCCAAGCGGAGGTATGAGGCGTCGGCGGAGCGGCCGTCTGAAACACCGCATCGGCCGGCGAATGCAAGGCCAGGGCCTCCTGCAGGGGATTCTTCAGCTCGACACCGATCCCCAGACGGAAATGACGCCCCGATTCGCCCCGCGTGATCAGCAAACTGTCCAGCATCCGCATCCCGACGCGACGGTGAAAGGGAACGCCGCCGGTCAGGATCGTGGTCCGTGTTGAACCATCGTCCACCTCGACATACAACGGAGCTTCGAACCGTTTCGCTGAAGTCGTGTGCCGCGTCAGGTTGATTCCCCGCCGCAACTCCGACGCCTCGCTGGCCCAAGCAAAGCGGGCCGCATAGTACGAATCCCAAGCCGCCGCTTGGCATTCGCGGCCCGGTTCCAGCTCGATCTCCATCTCCAGCACCCGGCTTCCCCGCCACAAGCGATACGTCTGCTGGAAACGAGCCACATCATCTCCCCGCTGGTCGCACAACCGGCCGCGAGCCACGATCTCGCCCACCGCAGGCGTGCAGAGCGTCGTTTTCACCGAATCGGCAACCATCACCGAATACATCTGCGCCAGCTGATCCTCTGTCGGCACGTCCTTCGCGCGGCGTCCCGGCGTTCCCAGCCGCAGGCCCAATTGCTGCGACATCCGATTATTCCGCGAGTTATACTCGCGAATCGCCCGCAAACCGCCGCTGGTGGGGTCGATCAAAACCTCGAAAAACTCATTTCGCAGCAAGCAATCCTCGGCCAACGGAGGATCGGTGTGGGGGCGCGAGGGCTTCGCCTCCGCCGGTGCGACCCAAACAAACCCGTTGGGAGGAACATCGACCACCACATAACGATTGTTCGCTGTTGCGGCGGCTGCGTAGATCGGGCGCTCGATGGCTGGCAACCCTTCCAGCTGGGGCATTTCCACACCCAATCGCCGCACAAAACTGTGAGGATTGACCACCAAATAGCCCGCCTGGGCCGGTTGATCATAGCGGGGCAAGCGAGCGGCAAACCGTTCGACCGCCGCCTGGCGAACTCGCACCGCAGCAACGCCCGTCTCGGGCACCTCCTGCTGCTCGTCGGCACCCGATTCGACAGCGTGCAAGCAACGGCCGACTTGATTCTCGCCGTCCGGCGTGTCGCAGCGGCCAGCCACCAAGTGGCCGAGCGTCTCGATCGTCTGAGCCGCTTCCGCCGCCTCGCGACGTTGCCAATAACGCAGACACGACGAGATCGGGTCCGGCGTCTGGGCCACCACCGCCTGTTTCAAGAAAGCCGTACGGTACTGGTCCAGTCGGAAGCGATCCTGGTGGATCGGCATATCCGTCTCGTTAAAGTAGGCATCGACCAACGTGAACTTTCCCAGGGCCGCGCCGTAGCGGGAGATTCGCCGTAGATCCTGGTAGCCATCGCTGATTTGACCAGGCCAATGGGCGAGACAGACACTGGCCACATGGTCCATATCCATGGCCTCGCCCATCTTGATGGCATAGTTCAGATACGAAGCAGGTCGATTGGCGTCCAGGGGGGGCCGCGCGATGGCATCCAAGGTCGTTCCGTCACAGCCTTCCCAGCGAATCTTGCTCTGCGTCCCCTCGGGAAACCCCCCTTCGTCCATGGTCGCATGAATGGCCCCCAGGAACCCGCATTTGTGCAGGATCTGGGGCAGCAGGGGAGTGAACCCGAACCGCCAGCGTCCGAACACACGAGGGCGGCAGCCCAACAGGGCCTCGTAGCGAGCCAAACCGTGCAGCAATTCATGGCGGAGCGTCTCGCACGACAGCAGCGGCAGACGCCGTTCGTGGTATTCCCCGCCAATCAAGGCCACTCGTTTCTCTTCGAGGCCCCGTTTCAAGGCAGCCAGGGTGTCGGGTTCTGTCTCGGCCATCTGCTCCAACAATGCGGCGGAGAGCAGCAGGTTGGTGGGGACCGCGGAATCCAGTTGTTCTCGGAGCGGGCGACCCAATGTGGTGGACGCGACCAGGGTCAGGTCCAGCACACACGCATCGACCGGGTAGTAGTGATCACGTTCTTGCGCCAAGGTATCGAAGCAGGCAGTCAGGCGTTCCCGAGCTGTTTGGATATCGCCCGCTCGGGCGGCATTTGCGGCTGCTAGCAGTTGGTCTTGAAAATGGATTTCGTCCAGATTGCTCGAATATCGCATTTGCCGTGTGAGCAATTCCACCTGTAAGTAGCAATAGCCCAGGGCCAGGAAATCGGCTGCCAAATCCGCATCGACCTCACGTTCCGCCGGGTCCAGACGCCCCAGTGCCTTGTCCAAGATCGCATCGCGTCGCGTCAGTTCGCAGATCAGGCACGCGTTCTTCTGCTCGGCCTGTTGGGAAAAATCGGCCGGCAATTCCGGCAGACTCACCCCCGGGACGACGATCAGCCGATGGGATATATCTTGTGGGGGAGAGCTGGCACGAAACCAGCGTGGCATGGCTTGGGCATTGGCGATCAAGGCGGGATGCCAGAGCGCGGTCCACCCGGCGAGCAGGCCTGCGGCATCATCACCCTCATGATGCGTAGGGAAAT
>SLMF01000713.1 GCA_007133715.1 Planctomycetaceae bacterium | reverse complement strand
GCAGCACGAAATCCGCGTCGCACTTGACAAACTCGATCACCTCCGGCTCGACAATCGAAGGGATGCTGTAGCCCCCCGAACCCATCCGAGAACAATCGATTTCGTCCCCGCTGTCGATCAAACGCAGGTTGCCGACCATCGAACCGCGATTGGAAGCGTAAACGTGCAGTTCCTCGCGGAGCGCATTCAAGGTCACTTCCACGTCCTCGATCACCGGATCGCAGTCGGATTGGTCATCGAACGTCTCCTCCCGGGCGCCTTCGATCGAGTGCTTCAGCAGGTAGTACAGACCACGGATGCTGGTGGTCTTTTCCTGCTCGATCAGCCGTTTGCAGCCGCTGCCGACCAGCACGGTCTGCATGAAACTTCTGGCCTGCGACAAATTGAACAGCTCGCGGCGGTTGGTTCCGCTGCCCATTTCGATGAAGCGTTTCGAGCTGTTGTAGCGGACGTTGGACAGGGATCGGGAGGGGATCTCCAGGTAGGGATCCTCTTGCTGTTCGGCGGTGGCCACGATCTGGTCGGCCAGCGTCACCAGGGCGTCCAGCGTCCGCTGGTCGGCGGCGGTCCGCTTGGAAGAACGAGGGGTCGGGGCTGCGGAAGTGCGGCGGCTGCGTTTCTTCGCCATCAGAGGGGTCTCTTTCTCCTCACGCGGGTCCAACCCGCAAACGGATACCAAGCACGGTCGCGCTGGCGAGAGCCGCTGGGCACCCTGCCCGGCACCTACCCGGCGCTCGCCAACCGGGAAAGTTACCACAAGCCCGGACAACACCCAACCCCCAGTCCCTGGCGGCACGCCAGTTGCAACGGAAGGCGTTAGAAGAAGGCAGGCGGGCACCTCGTCGCTACAACGACCACCGGCTTGCCCGCAGCCAGGCAGCGTCCTGCGGGACGCGGGCCCGCCAGAAACCAGGGCCTGTCCCGCCAGCGGGATTCGCGGAAGATCGAACGGTCGCCGCCAATCAAGCCACCGAGAACCTGCGGGGCTGGCCAGGCTGTGCGGGAAACTTGCGGCCAAGCGGATTTCCACCGTAGGGAACCGGACGAGCGACACCCGCGTGCCTAATTTCGCAGCACTGGATGCCTGAAAATTAGGCGCGTCCATCGCGATTCAGATTCCCCGCGAATTCGCGGGGAGTTTTCACCACAATTCCTGCGACTGTTTGCGGTCCGTTCGGCGGGAAAACAAATCCGCGAAAGGGCGCATGTCTGGTTGCAGTAACCCAAAAGTATATTTAAGATGAAAAGAATCTCCTTCTGGTAGCTGCGAACATCCGTCGTTGCGCGGCAGATTCGTTTTCAGATCGTTCTTTTCACAGGGATTGGGTCATGAAAAACTACTCTTTCAGGCGGAACGCTTTCACCCTGGTCGAACTTCTTGTGGTGATTGCGATTATCGGGATTTTGGTGGCGCTGTTGCTGCCGGCGATTCAGGCGGCACGCGAGGCGGCGCGGCGGGCCCAGTGCACCAATAACATGCGGCAGATCGGCGTGGCGATGCACAACTACCACGACACCTACCAGGTTCTGCCAGCGGGCAGCTTCAATCTCCGTCACGATTGGCCAGCCAACGGAACAAACTGGCGGACGCTGATCCTGCCGTTCATGGAGCAGGAATCGGTTTACAACGAGTTGGACTTTACCAACCAGCGGCCGTCGTTCATGGCGGGAGGTGCGGCGGGCGGCGATGCGTTGATCGGCAACGAAGTCCTGCGCGGGTTGCTCGTGTCGGCCTACCGCTGCCCCTCGACGCAGATTCGACCATTCGAGAATGCCGAGGGCGTCGCGCACAACAACGAGCAAGGGACGTTGAACGTCAGCTATGTGGGCAATCAGGGTGCCGCTCGCCCGATCCCCGGGCCCGATCCCAATCGGGGAACCCGCGATTGCCAGCAAGGCTGGTCGTGCGACAATGGGGTGCTCTTCCAAAACGATGCGATCTCCATGGCCTATATCGTGGACGGCACCTCGAATACGGTGCTGATCTTCGAGCAATCCGGTTTGGTCGCCGGGCGGAATCGCACGGCAAACTACTACGGCGGTTGGTTCGGCAGCCGCCGCCCGTTCACCCTGATCGGCCAGTGCGAGGATCATTGGCAGGCAGGTACCACGTGCGTGCGTTTCGCACCCAACTCCAACATTGTCCAGACGGGGGCTACCGACCAGATGTATCGGAACAACACGGTGGTCAACTCCCAGCACCCGGGCGGCATCAACCTGACCATGGCCGATGGCAGCGTCCGCTTCATCCCGGATACCATCGATTTTGTGATGCTCAAGCGGCTGGCCTGCCGTTACGATGGCGAAACGGTGCAGCTGCCGTAAACCGGGGAGCGTTTGCCGAAAATTCAAGATGTGTTCTCAGGGCAGTGGTCGGATGAAGAACGACTGCCCGCAGTGATGATTGACTCGTTTTTCATGGAGAGGATGGAACTAACAATGATGGGACAAACAAGCCGCAGGGGGTTCGCTTCCGGGTCGGCCTGGGCCTTGGCCCTGTTGGCATGCCTTGGAGTGGGCTGTGCCCAGGTGGATCCGGTCGGCACGGTCGAGGGCACGGTGCTGCTGGATGGCGAACCGTACGCCGATGCGTCAGTGGTCTTTCTCAGTCTGGAAACGGGACAGGGTTCGTCGGCGAATCTCGGTCCCGGCGGACAATTTTCCCTGCCCGACCCCCTGCCGGTGGGCAGCTATACGGTGTTCATGGCGCCCCGTGCTGAAGAGAGCAGTACGGATGAGCCCCAGCCCGTCACGATGGACGCAGCCATTCCAGACAAGTACTGGAACGAGGCTTCCAGCGATCTCCGCGTGACGGTCGAAGAAGGCGTGAACGACGTGCGGGTCGAAATGGAAACCTAGCGGTCTCCGCCCGCACCTGAGCCGGCGGCACGGTGAGCCGCCTGATTTTCTCGGGAACTTCTCGGCAAGCAAAACCCCGAGAGGTTCCCTCGATATCCCCTACCCCCGATCATCCCCTGCACGCCATTATCCCTAACCCACCGTTATCCCCAGCCTGCCGTCATCCCGACCCAACATGTCTGGCTTCCGTGTAGATGAGGCACCCCATGCGCAGCGACCACCTGCCGACAGGGCTTCCCGCAAGGCCGCAGCCACCCCCCCGAATTAAGGATACTTAAATGTAAATGGGGACAGCCAACTGGTACGTTTGCCTGGTTGGCAATTCGGCCGACACGCCTAGACTTGTTTGTAGATTTCAAAACAAAAACGAAACCAAATCCTACCTTTGGTTGTGCTCGATGCTTCATTGCGCAGTTAATTCGTTTCCAATCGTTTTTTAAGAGGATTTTGTTGTGAGGAATTGCTCCATCAGGCGAAACGCATTTACCTTGGTCGAACTGCTTGTGGTGATTGCGATTATCGGGATTCTCGTGGCGCTGCTGCTGCCGGCGATTCAAGCGGCACGGGAGGCGGCGCGGCGAGCCCAGTGCAGCAACAACATGCGGCAGATCGGCGTGGCGATGCATAACTACCACGACACCTACCAAGTCTTGCCGGCGGGCACCTTCAATCTCCGCCAGGATTGGCCGGCCAACGGGACGAACTGGCGAACGCTGATCCTGCCGTTTATGGAGCAGGAATCGGTTTACAACGAGCTGGACTTTACCAACCAGCGGCCGTCGTTCATGGCGGGAGGTGCGGCCGGGGGCGATGCCCTGATCGGCAACGAAGTCCTCCGCCAATTGCTCGTGCCGGCCTACCGCTGCCCCTCGACGCAGATTCGACCATTCGAGAATGCCGAGGGCGTCGCGCACAACAACGAGCAAGGGACGTTGAACGTCAGCTATGTGGGCAATCAGGGTGCCGCCCGCCCGATCCCCGGTCCCGATCCCAACCGGGGAACCCGCGACTGCGGGCAGGGCTGGTCGTGCGACAACGGCGTGCTCTTCCAAAACGATGCAATCTCGATGGCTTCGATTGTGGACGGCACGTCGAATACGGTGCTGATTTTCGAGCAATCCGGTTTGGTCGCCGGGCGGAATCGCACGGCAAACTACTACGGCGGTTGGTTCGGCACCCGCACCCGCTACACCTTGATCGGCGATTGCAATGATCATTGGCAGACGGGTACCACGTGCGTGCGTTTCGCCCCCAATTCCAACATTGTCCAGACGGGGGCAACCGACCAGATGTATCGGAACAACACGGTGGTGAACTCCCAGCACCCGGGTGGCATCAACCTGACCATGGCCGATGGCAGCGTCCGGTTCATCCCGGATACCATCGATTTTGTGATGCTCAAGCGGCTGGCCTGCCGTTACGATGGCGAGACGGTGCAACTGCCGTAAGGCTTGGTCCGGCGGCGGTTGATCATGCAGGCGTGAAGCCTCAGGCCGCCCGCAATCCGGGAGTTCGCTGGGCCGCTTGGATCCAACGGGTCAAGCGGAGCATTTCGGAAGGATGGCCCGCCCGCATCAGGACTTGGCCCACGCGGGTCTCGGCGAAAGCTTCCACCCGCCGCCGCAGTTGGCGAGCGTCCAGGCGGGCCAGTTGCTCCGGCGTCTCGATCCCGCAGGCGACCAGGATGCGAGCGTCATACGGTCGCAGGCGGGCGATGCGGCAGACCAGCAATGCCTCACGCTGCCACCGCCGGATCATGCGATCGGTGATCCCGGCATGCCGCAGACGCTGGGCTCCCTCGGATACGGACAGCCGCAGCAGGTCGCCGACGGTGGCCACGCCGATCTTGCGAAAGCGTTCGGCGGTCGCGGCATCGATCGAGGGGGCTTCGTGGATCGGAGCCCGCTCGGTCAGGAAGTAATCCTTGCTCTCCAGTTCGGCCGGTTGCCCGCGATCCACCGCTTCTCCAACCGGCGGCCGCCCTACCCGGTCGGTCAGCTCGCCCGGAAACTCCTCGGCACTGAAAGCCGGCGGATCGTCGAACCGGCTGCCACCCGCCTCTTGGGCAATCGCGTTCAGTTGCTGATTGATTTCCCAAGGCTCTTCGGCGTGGCAACGACCATTGCGACTGCGGTGCGAAATCGGCAGCCGAGCGGACGGCCAGCGATGGATCGCGACTTGACGGTCGCGGAAGAAATCGACCGCTGCGGGCGAGCCCAGCACCAGCAGGATTTGCTGGCCGGACCGGGCCAGATCTCGCAACACGTTGGCCAGCGAAGCCCAGCGTGCAGGCGCCTGGCGCAAGAGCACGTCGTGCAAGATCAGCGGCAAGCGGAGTCCTTGTTCCGCGAGAGCCGCCACCACGGCCAGGTGCAATCCCAAACGCACCTGATCCTGCTGGCCCGCATCCAACTGGTCCCAGGTCAGCCGGCTGCCCCGCTGGTCGACCACGCGTACCGTGCGTTCCGGCGTGATCAGGATGCGTTCCAGTCGCTGGCCGCTGAAGATCCGCAGGAACGTCGCGGCCTGCCGGAGGATCGTTGTCTCGGCGGTCGCCGCTTCCAAATGCCGCACTTCGCATTCGAGTTCTTCGACCTGAGCCGCGATTTCCTGCCGCTGACGCCGGTCCCCGATCTGCTGTTCCAAACGTTCGAGCTCCTGTTGCTTGGTCTCGAAACGCGCCCGGTGCGGGTTGGTTTCGTCGCCCTGTTCAGCCGATTCCAGCTCCTGGCGAACCTGCCGCAGTGCGTCTTCTCCTCGCTCGATCTGCAGCCGGATCTCGCGTTGCTGCTGTTCGAGCCGCTGCAGTTCTGCATCCAGCACGGCCAGCATTTCCTCGCCCAACTCGATCGGGTCGCCTTCCTCGAAAGCCGGGGCGGCAATCGGGTCTTGCCGCTCGGAAGGTACGGCGTTCCCCTCGCTGGGCAACCCCCAACTGCGTTGCCGATGAACCAAATCGTCCCGCAGTTGTTGTCGCTCGCGGGCCAAGCTGCGGATCGCCGCCCGCAATTCGCGGGCACAACGCTTTAGTTGACCTCCTCGATGCCAGCTCTCCGTCTGGCGAACGGCCGCTTGCCAAGCGTTCAATTGCGTCTGCAAACGAGCCAGTTGGTCCCACACGCCCCGGGTTCCCGCCGGCGAAGATTCGGGATCCGAAGGTTCAGGACAGACTCGTTCCGGCCACAGCTCCGCGTCCCGCGTTCCGGGCCACTGCCCGACCGTGTCGCGCAGTTCCTGGACGCCACGCTGGAGCTGGTGCAGGCAGTCGCCCGGGTCCCAGCTGGCCTGTTCCCTTGCCGTTTCGCCTTCGGTTTCCGCTCGCAACGCCGCGCGACGCGTCTCGACATCTCGGAGCACCAGCCGCCAGCGTTGCAGCTGGCTTTCGATTTCCTCCAGTCGCTCACGCTGCTGGATGACCGCACGCTGCTGCTCGAACCGGGCTTGGCTCAGCTGCTGCTCCTGCAGTTGCCGTTCGCGCTGCCGCCGTTCGATTTCCTCTGCCAGACGGGCGCCTTCCGCCTCCGCCTGCTCCTGCTGTTGCTGGCATGTGACCAACCGGCTCTGGAGGGCGGCTCGCTGTTGCGTCTGCTGTTCGTGATGTTGACGCCCGGCCGCCGCCAGAGCTTCGACTTCCGTTCGCAAGTGGCGATGCCGTTCCAACAGAACGGTCAGTGAGGTGTCGGAGCCGGTGCAGCTCTCGAGTCGGGCCCGATACTGGCCCAGACGCTGGCGCAGCGGGTCCAGCCGTGCGGGGTCGCCGTGACCGCCGACGATCGCCAGTCCCCGGGCATGAGCCGCCTCGAGTAGAACGTCCAACGCCCGCGGCCGGTGGAAATCCAGGACAAAGACCCGGTCGAACAACTCCGCACTGGCCGTCCCGAGCAGCTGCTCCAGCCGGCGCGGGCTGAGCATCGAACCCTCCTCGGTTTCCACCATCCAGCGGTCGTGCTGAGCCCCTTGCTCATGACGGTGGACCGTCAGCAGGCCCTGGGGCCCCCAGATGGTCAGCGAGCCATACAGCGGTAAGGCGGAGTGCGGGGGACACTCGCGATCCGAACCGCCGAACAACAGCGTTTGGATAAAGGGCGCCAACGCCGCACGATCTGCCTCGGCCAAGCCGCAGACCACGTTCAAGCCGGGTTCCAGGGGGCCGAGCGTCACTTTGTTCCATTCACCGAATCGGTCGATTTGCAGCTTTGCTACATGCACGGGTAGGCTCCTTGCACTAGGCTCCTGTTGGGGTCGCCAGCAGTTGGGGCGGGCGGAGAACGATAGCAGATTGCGCCGAGCGAGGCTAGCGAGATTTTCCGGATTCGCACTCCCCCCGTCTAGGGAAGGTCTTGCAGAGCTAGTGCCGCAAATCAGAATTGATAGGCCACCCAGGCCGGAAGTTGCTTGCTGCGTCTCCCCGTAGGTTGGGCACTCCTGCCCGACGATCCCCCTGGTTGATCCGCAGTGAGGGATTCGTGATACAGGGGACATTCTTGTCGATGGCAACCGGCAAGTAAGGCGGGAACGCACCCGACTTTTCCGAGGCTTTTTACGCTCCAAGCTACCTCCCTCCGCCACCCCAACCATCGAATGCCCCCGGCTCGCCCGGGGGGTGTTTACGCTCCTTGCTAATGCGTGAAACACCCCCTGGGCAAGCCGGGGGCATCCGGGAGAGTCGAAAGCAGCGAGCGGGAGTCCGGCATCGCTCGCCCGAAGACTGGCCGCCGCTTCTGGCCGGATCGGCACCGTCTGCACCCCACAAAAAAAGGGCAATCTGTCCACCGTAATGCCGTGGCGGTGACTTTTGTGAGAGCCCGCGAAATCAAGTGGGGACCCAGGCCCCGGTTTGTGTGATCCGTCGGAGGGACGAAATCGCCCACGGCGGCTATACACGCGATCGAAGCCAAGTAATCGGCCCCCTGCGGTTCTCGTTATCGGCTCACCAAAAAACTGCACCGACAGCACGAACATGGCAGAGCGGATTGCCCTACGTCCTTCATCCTAGCACCCCGCGAGCGTTGCTGCAAGAGCGATCGCCCGTCGCTCGCGGGGCCCTGCTTCCAGGTAAAACCACTTCGCTCGAACCCGCGGATCTCTCAACGGCCGATCACCGTGAACATCACGTGCCAGCCGCTGCCTCCGCACCGCACTCCCGGCTTGGCTTCCGTGGGATCCAGTGGTCCGACTTCGCCAGCGCAGTACAGCCCGAACAGGGGGATGTCTGCGGACAGGACTTCGCGGATCGCATTCAGCTCTTCCACGGGGCGCTGCAGCCGCCCACGCCGGCCAGCACAGTTGAACGCCAGCACGGACAGCGGACTCACTTCCAACCCCTCGAGCGCCTCCTGCATGCCGTCTCGGGCCGACGAAATGACTTCGTCTTCCTCCATCGCCTTGCGGCCAGAGAGGACCAGTTGGAAATCGCCCGACAGCATCAGTGCCACCGCACCGTCCTCGTAGGCTTGATTCTGAAAGTACACAAAGGTCTGGCCCGCATTCCGATTGGCGCTGCCGCCTGTAATCGCAAAATCGTCGCCCACCACCTTTTGGACGCCCTCGACCAGGTACTGGTTTTTGGGCGAGTGGGCGTCGGCCAGTAGAATCAGCAGGCGATCCTGATCGGTTCGGGGCAGTTTTTCGGCCAGTTGCTTGCCCGCTACGTGCAGCCGTTCCTTGATCAGCGGCTCGTCCTCTTCAAACGCTAAACGACTGGTGCCCATCTCCGTGACCAGGGCTGCCGAGACCGCAATGCCGTTGCCCGCAATGCCCAACAGACTGACGGTATCAAAGCCGCCGGTGCCCTGGTGAGTGAACGATCCGTAGGTCGAAGTCCCGTAGATGCGTTCGGCGGGGATCACCGCTCCGATCCCGCGGAGCAGTTCCTCTTTGTAGTCCAGGTCCTCGAAGCACTCGGAGACCAGCACCGCCTGCAGGGGCGCATCGCCCAAAGCCGCCAACAATTGACGGGCAGCCGCAGCGCCTGCCGCCGCCGGCTCTTCCACCTCATCTTCAACCAGCACCGTGCGGAAGATAATCGGCGCGTCCGCCTGACTGACCGCTGTCTGCCAAACCGTCTCGTCCGCCACCAACGCACCCGCCAGAAGAGCGAGCATGGCCAAGGGGCAAATGCCCCGAACTGCCCGATCTGCAAGAGTTTTCCACGACATGTTCCAAAGCTCCTTTCGGATGTGATAACAAATCAATACAGGGAACTGCAAAAGCCCCAGCGGACACGATTCGCTCGCGGGCCGGGTTCCGGCCACACGGCACCGGGCCACCGGCTCCAGGATCGCTGGTCCTGTTCGCTGGGCCACAACCCGGCCGGTTGCCCCAGATCGCGAACTCCGGTGCCATCGGGATCGTGGACCAAGACCGAGAAATAGAACTCGCGGCCTTCGCTGGGCCGCACCGTATCCCGCATCGGAAGGAACGGCAGCGAACACGCATAGTACGTGACCCCTTCCGCACGCCAGACCGCCACCTGAGCCCGCTCCACTTCCAGCGGCTCGAGCGCCCGAGGCTGCGAGAACGTTTCCCAAGGCGTGTCGGGATCGGCCAGCTGGAAGCAGCGCCCCGGACCGTCCGGCTCGGCAACCAGCAGGAACTCGTAACGCAACGCTCGCTGCTCCTCCGCGGACTCCGCCATTTCCAACGGAGTGATGGCAAATTGGACCGCGTCGAACGGCTGATCCGGCGCAGCGGCCGGATCGAACGGTAGGAGCTGCTCTTCTTCCACCGCGACCAACAGCGAAAAACGGCGGCGGCTCCAATGCGTGCTGACCGTCGTCCGCAACCCTTCGCTGGTAAATACGATCGGAATCGCATCCGACCATTCGGTGGTTTCACCATCGATGGGTGGGCTGAAATAGGGCGCACTGGCTACGAAAATCTCTTGTCGCCGAGTCCAAGCCGCATCGCCGTCACAGGCGGTGATCTCGAACACATAGCGGTTGTCCGCAGCGGTCCGACCATCGGCCACGTTGAACGCCAGCCGCTGGGTCTCGCCCGCCGCCAGTTCCAGCGGCCGTTCGGCCGGAGTCAGTCGCCAGCCCGAGGGCCCCTCCAGCGATACTTGACCCTGGTACACGGCATCCCCCGCATTGTGTGCGACCACAAATACGAGCGGCCCGGTTGCCGGGGGTACCGTCACCGCGTCCATGCGGAGTCTCAGGCCCTCGCCTGCTTCCGCGACGGAGACCAAGCTGATCATCAGCAGCAGGTACACTGCTCTTCGCATCATGAATCCTCCTCGCTGCAAGAGTGGATTGTTGTTCGCCCCGTTGCCGTCAGGTGCCGTCTGAAGCAAGACTCGGGCGGTGCCCCGCGGTTGGTCCTCGGGCCCGGCCGATCTGCCTACTACGAGAGCGGCACCGACTTCCGAGTATAAACCTGCGAGGCGGCCGGTTCCAGCCGCCGACGGCTACCGCAAACGCTTTTGCGTGTCTCCCGCCTCCGCCGCTTTACCAACTCCGGCAGCTATGGGATAACGGGAGGAACGTGCAAAGGCGAACCGCGGGAATCGACAATCGCGGTTCCCAGCGGCGGTCGGCATTCCACTCCGACTGCAATTCGCAAACACCCTCAAGGAGTGATAATCATGAAACGGCGTGAATTCCTGCAATTGGCTGCCGGCGGGGCTGCCTCGCTGGCCGCTGGCAGCCGTGGTGTGTTTGCCGCGGCCACGGAAGAACCCCTGCGGGTCGGGCTGATCGGCTGCGGCTGGTACGGCAAGACGGACCTGTTTCACCTGCTCCAGGTGGCGCCGGTCGAGGTGGTGGGTTTGTGCGATGTGGATCGTCTCAAGCGGGAGGAGGCGGCGGAATTGGTGTCGCAGCGGCAGCCGTCCAAGAACCGGCCTGCGACCTTTGGCGATTATCGCACGCTCCTGTCCGAGCAGCGTCCGGAGATCGTGCTGGTCGGTACGCCCGACCACTGGCATTGTCTGCCGACGGTGGCGGCATGCCAGGCGGGTGCGGACGTGTATGTGCAGAAGCCGATCAGCTGGGATGTGGCCGAGGGGCAAGCGATGGTTGCGGCGGCTGAGAAATACGGCCGCACGGTGCAAGTTGGTTTCCAGCGGCGGAGCACCCCGCATTTATTGGAAGCTCGGGACCGGTTTTTGAAGACCGGGAAACTGGGCCGTGTCGGTTATATCGACCTGCACAGTTACTATGGCGGGCCTGGCCGATTTCCACCGAGTGAGGCTCCGCCCGAACATCTGGACTGGGAAACTTACGTCGGACCCGCACCCTGGCGGGATTACAACCCCCGGATTCACCCGCGTAGCTGGCGGGCGTTCCGCGAGTTCAGCAACGGGCAGACGGGCGATCTGTGTGTCCACTTCCTGGATTTGGTCCGCTACTTCCTGGACCTGGGTTGGCCCCGCAGCATTTCGGCCACCGGCGGGATCCTGATGCGGCCCGAGGATTCGATCGTCAATACCCACGACACGCAGACCGCGTTGTTCGATTACGGGAATCTGCAAATCGTTTGGAATCAGCGGAATTGGGGGCAGAACCCCGATCCGGAACAGCCGTGGGGTGCCACGTTGTACGGTGAAAGGGGTACGCTGAAGTTGAACATTCGCTGGTACGAGTTCACGCCGCGAGGCGGTGGCGAAACGGAGCGTGGCGAGTTTCTGGACGAACGGGCGGATTATCCCGAGGACGAACAGCACACGCCGACCGAGTTATTTGCCGCACCCGCCACCCGCCGCCACCTGCAGGACTTTCTCGAAGCACGCCGCGAAGGCCGCCCACCGATCGCCTCGATCGCAGACGGCCATATCTCGTCCGCCTGCTGCATCCTGGCCAACCTTTCGATGGAATTGGGACGCAGCCTGGAGTGGGATGCCGAACAGGGACGCGTGGTCGGAGACGACCAGGCCAACCAGCGGTTGGCTCGCGAGTACCGCGGTGAGTGGGAACGCCCCTGGGCCGACAGGGTCTGACGTCGGAACGGGTCGGACGGGTCGGAACCCCGTAGCCCCCCTTGGTTTCCTCCGTTTTGTCTTCCCAATTCGGGATAATTTGGAACACCCCCCCCTGAAAAATTGAAATGGAGACACTATAACTCCAAACCAAATCGGCCTAACGGGAGGGAAAGGTGGCGATTTCATGAGCACCATCGAGAAAGTAGCTCGGCGTGACATCGAGCCGGAACGCATGCAGTGCATGGAGGTCTGGGGGGGAAACCGCGAGACCGATCGGGGGTTCGAGATGCCCGGCTTGGCCACCTGGGTTTACAGCCGGCCTCACCTGCAAGCCTCCAGCGGAGGTGACGTCTACTACTTGTCCTCCTGTGCCTCTGGCCGGATCACGCGATTTCTGTTGGCCGATGTCATGGGCCATGGGGCGGGCGCGTCGGACACGGCCCGCTATCTGCGGGACCTGATGCGGAAGAACATCAATCTGGTCAAGCAAACCCGCTTGGTCCGTTCCATGAACCAACAGTTCTCCGACGCGGCCGAACGGGGTGGTTTTGCAACCGCTCTGGTCGGTACCTACTTCGCGCCCCGCCGATCCCTGGCTCTGTGCAACGCGGGGCACCCCTATCCCATGCTCTATCGGGCTGCCAAACAGGAGTGGTCCGTGATCCAACGACCGGAACCCGCCTCGAAAGCCCTGGTCGATATGCCCCTGGGGATTATTCGAGAAACCGACTACCTGATGACCGAAACTCGACTGGAGCACGGCGACATGCTGCTGGTTTTCAGTGATGCTGTTCCCGAATCGTATCATCGTCGGGGCAGTTTGCTGGGTACCGACGGTACTCTGACGCTGGTCCAGCAACTGGACGCCTCGCGGCCGGCCGAGTTGATACCCGGTTTGCTCGAACTGATTTTGAAAGAAGATCCCAACAATCTCATGCAGGACGATCTCACCCTGATGCTGTTACAGGCTCGGGACACGCATCCGACGCTGAAGGACAACCTGCTGGCTCCGTTCCGCATATTTGGCAGAGCCACGGACGCCACCCGTTGGACCCCGGAGCGGCAAGTCTCCGGGGAAGATTGACGGGCAGTGGCGCCTCTGATTTTGGCTTTCGGTTCATGTCCTGTCGGCTGATTCGGGTGCCTGCTTGGCCAGTTCCGCTTTGAGGGTAGCGACCAGGGCGGGGTGATCTGGCCGCGTGCGGGGGTCGAAGCGGGCGACGACTTGGCCGTCCCGGCCGACCACGAATTTTTCGAAGTTCCAGGTGATCGGCCCGGCACCGATGGGTTTGGTATCGCGGGACGTCAGCCGCTGGTACAACGGCGCCGCGCCCGCACCGTTGACTTCGATCCGTGCGAACATGTCGAAGGTCACGCCGTAATTCACCGAACAGAACTGGCGGATTTGGGCGGCCGTGCCGGGTTCCTGAG
>SLMF01000193.1 GCA_007133715.1 Planctomycetaceae bacterium | reverse complement strand
GTAATGGTGGGCTCCCATGTCGGTGTGCCCGCCCCCCGAGTACTCGCGATAGGCGCGCCAGGACGGAAAGTGATTATGCACCCCACGCGGGCTGAGCACGGAACTGTAAGCCCGCATCGGCGCCGGACCCAGCCAGTAGTCCCAGTTCAAACCCGGTTCCAACTCCTCCTCCGGCAGATCGCACCAGCGGCTGGGACCGGACACGCCGACCGTCACCCGCTGGACCTCGCCCAACCGGCCACTGCGTATCAACTCGCAGGCCTGCCGGAATGGCCCGAACACGCTGGACCGCTGCTGGCTGCCCGTCTGGAACACCCGCTCGTAACGCTGAACCGCTTCGATCGTCCGCTGGGCTTCCCGAATGGTCAAGGTCAGCGGTTTTTCGCAATACACATCCTTGCCCGCTTGGCAAGCTTCGATAATCGGAATCGCATGCCAGTGGTCGGGCGTGGAAATGCAGACCGCGTCGATATCATCGCGGGCCAGCAGCTCGCGATAATCGTCGGTCTCCGCACAACCCCGAAACTCCTGGTCCTCGCTGTAATGCGTCTCGACCCGGTTCCGGGCATGCTCGCGGCGCGTCTGGTCGACCTCGCACACCGCCACCAGCTGCGCATCGGGCGAACGCAGCAGCGAGGGCAGATGGTAATCGTTGGCCATCTTGCCGCAACCGATCATGGCCACCGTAATCCGCTCGCTGGGCGCAGGACGCCGCGCGTCACCCCACACGCGGGAAGGCAGGACCAAAGGAGCGGCTGCTACCGCTGCCGCTTGTAACAGGCGTCGTCGAGAAATCCGTCGAGTCATCTGCAAATCCTTAAAAACGGAAAAAGCTTGCCGCAGGGACCGGCCCGGGAGTTCAGCCAAACGCCGGGCCCGCACCGCTGGTTTCCATGGGTTCCAAACGGATCGGATACGTTCCATAAGTACGCACCGTGTTCCACATCGCCAAATAATTCTCCGGCTTCACCTTGGAATGCACACTGTTGCTGGACGACAGGATGAAACCGCCCCCCGGAGCCGCCGCCCGCAACACCTCCTTCGTCTGCCGGACCACGTCCGACATCTCCCCAAAGGTCAAAAGGTGGGCGCAGTCCACGTTGCCCTTCATGGCAAAACGGTCCCCGTAGTCCCGCTTCATCTGACCGATGTCCAGACCGCCGTTGGGATCGATCGGGTCCAGACAGTCCGGCTGGGCATCCAGAATCATGTCCAACAGCGGCAGAATGTTGCCATCGCTGTGCTTGACCGTCAACAGCCCCTGCTCCTTGAAACCGGCAAACACCCGCACCAGCCCCGGGTAGAGCAACTCCCGAAACGTGGTAGGGGACATCATCGGGCCCTCGGTCGAGGCATAATCGTCGCCGGTGAACACGAAATCCGCCCCCAGACGCGCACATTCCTTGGCAAACTCGATGTTCATTTCCACCGACAGCTCCACCAAACCCCGAATCAAATCCGGTTCGGCCGCCAACGCCATCAGCAGCTCCTGAAAACCCATCAGGTTCCGCGGGATCGAAAATACATCGTTCAAGTGCACGCCGATCGCCAGCTGGCCCTTGTAACGATCCACCAATCGACGGAGACTCTCGAAACGGTGCGGGGCGCGCGGATCCGGCGGCTCATAGTTCCGCAGGTCCTCCATCGTCTGGATCGGACCCTGTACCGCGATCACATGCTCCTCCTCCGTCTTCTCGTAAATGATCCCCAACTCGTTGCGAAAACGGGTCTCCGATATCGGCTCGCGCCGAAAATCCGGCTGGGTCAAAATCGCATCCAAACCCATCCGTAACGTGAACTCCTCCATCGTACAGTCCGGCAAGATCGCTTCACGCACATTACGATCCAGGATCCACTCAAAATGAGGTACACGGTCCGGCTGCTCATTACGCAACGCCGTCATGACCCGTTCGTACGATGTCATTTCCGCCATGGAGGTCTCCGAATTCTAGGAGGCAAGGGTGTACAGGAGAAAGGACCCATTGTGCCGTGCGCCGGGGCAGACGTAAAGCCAGCATGCTTGCAAGGCAGCAAATTCTGGTGACGGCCCTCCGGCGGGCGGGATATTTGCACGGCCCGTTTTACGAGCGGGTATCGTGCGAGGAAAACAGCAGTTGTTCGAGCACGCGCCAGAGGCTGAGCATGCCACCCATGAGGATCAAGCAAAAAAACAGGACTTGAGGAACCAGCCAGCCCAGCGAGAAGATCGGTTGGGCCCGTTGTGACCAGATCTCGCTCCAGCCGATCATCAGGATCAATGCGGCACCGCACAGGTAGGGTCCGAAGGCAATATCACGGCGTCGCGTGAGCGCCCATTGCACAACACAAACGACAACCGCCACCAGGGGGGCCATGAAGAACACCAACAGGGTCGACTGCCAGCCCAGGTAGACCCCGATCATAGCCATCAGGGTGACGTCGCCGAAGCCCATCGCCTCTTTGCCCAAAGCGGCCTGGCCAACGAGGCGAACCAGCCAGATCAGGCCGCCGCCGACCGCCATCCCGACCAGGGCGGTCAACAGACTCCGCCAATGGTCGCCTCCTACCAGCCAGACCAGCGTGATCAGGGCGGAACCGCTGGCCAGGATCGCCAGCAGCGTTCGACGTCCGGGGAAGCGAAACATGCTGACCACGAGATAGACCAAGGCCTTGCGTAATCCGCGGCGGAGGGTCGCCGTCTTGGGCCAGATGGCCAAACACCACGCGGCAAAGGCGGCCAGTCCCAGGGCCAGCCCCGCCGATCCGTCCAAATACCCTGCCCAATCATGGGGCGAGGTCAAACGCAACGGCTCGATGCCCACCGGACGCGTGCCGACCGTCGCCGCGATCGGCAGGGCCGCCGCCGGCCAAGCCGCCATCAACAGCAGACCCAACAGGGTTCCCGGCAAGGTGATCGCGTCGGGAATCGTCTGCTCGTCCAGATCGATGAACGTGGCCACGATCATCAGGCAGATCAGCAGGGCGTGGGCCAAGTACGTTGCGTAGAGCATCCCGGGAGCCTCGGGTGGCGGGACCGCGTCGGGTAGCAGACCGGCCGCCGGGACGTGCCAGGCGTACAGCAGCGCCAAGCCGATTCCGGTCAACAACTCGATCGCCAGCGGGCGAATCCAATACCCCGTGCCGTGGAACGCAGCTTCACGCCGCAGACCCCACCAGCCCAGGACGGGGATCCGATCCGACATGCGCCGCGGCGGGGCCTGCGGATGAGGGGCCGACCAGGGACCGATCGGACGCGAAAACCACGCCAAACGGTAGATCGCCCGATTCAGCTGGCCACCCACCACCGCTCCCAGCACGAAAATTGCCAAGTACAGCAGACCGCTAAGCGTCACGCCGAGGGTTCCTCTTCACGCAGCCTCATAACTTCGCCGCCCCCGTCGCTCGCTTCAACTCGGCTCGCATCACTTCCTGCGGTACCGACTGGCCCGTCAGATGCTCGAATTGCAACGCCGCCTGGCGAACAAACATGTCCACCCCCGTGATCACCCGACAACTCTGCTCGC
>SLMF01000019.1 GCA_007133715.1 Planctomycetaceae bacterium | reverse complement strand
TGGGTACAATCCAGGTCTCGTAAGCGAATTGACTGGCGAAAGGACAGATTACCACAAATTGGTCGGTTTGTGCCACCACCCGCACACCGGCCGCCAGCTCGCGTTCCAACATGCCACAGAAAGCACAGCTCCCCTGTCGGCGGAAGAACCGCCGCGAACGCGCCAGTTCGCTGGCCACCTGCGTCGGTACCACGGGGGTCGCGATCAGCTGACTATGGGGATGCTCGAGGCTGGCACCGGCTCCCGGACCGGAATTCTTGAAGATCTGACCGTAGGCCAAACGCGGATCCTCGCGCCAGTGGACCAGCCGATCCCGATAGGCTTGGAAGACCAGCGCCGCGTGACGGGCGGGCAATTGGCGTAGCGAGGCCCCGTGATCGGGGCAATCGACGATCACTTCATGGACGCCCACCCCTTGCCGCGTTTCGAAGAAATCCCCTGGCGGGAGCGGGGCGTGCAGGACGTCCCGGACCGCGGGGTACTTGTTGGGCACCACCCGCACCTGCCAGCGTCCCTGCGAAATCAGCTGGCCGTCCGCGGAGTAGGCGGCGGCCTGGGGCGGCGTCTCGGCTTCATGACCCGGACAGAAAGGACAGCCGTCCGGGCGGGCCCCCCGAAACGGCCCCCGCGGCCGCGATTCTCGCTCGGCGGCAATGATCACCCAATGGTTCGATAACGGGTCCCGGCGATATTCTGACATCCCGCCTCGCTTCTAACGGTCGACCGAACTCAGCTGCTGCAGCAACTCGCGAGGATACGGGCCATCGTGGACCACCAGCACATAACGCAGACGTAACGGTTGACCCGCCTCCCGCCGGATCGCGGCCGGTGCGGCAATGCATGGATTGATCATGCCCCAGCGGACAATATTGTGCCAGCTGGTCGGCGGATTATCCGGATGGTTCACCACCGCCGTTCCCACCAGGCGCCCGTCGTCCAGACGCGTATGGTAAGCATACCAATCAGCCGCCGGCCAATTCCGCTCCGGCTGCAAGTGGTGCGGGTCCCCTCGCTCGACACGCCCCTCCGCATCGTACACGGCTCGATCCGCCGCCATCCGCCCCCGCACGCAAAAGCCACCAAAGGCCGTTCGCTCGATCTCCATCGACTCCCGAGCTGTCAACAGAAAGTCCAGCTCCAGTACATACGCCGCGCCCTCCTGACGCGCCCTGATCGTCAGCCGCTCGTCAACCAACACCTGCTCGCCCATCATCCAAGCATTCTCCACCGCGACCTCCGCTTGGTCCGCGTCCGCTGCGACCAGCTCGACCCGCCGATTGCGGATCACACGCGTCTCGGTCGGAGCCAGCGAGTCCCAGCCCCAGAAATCGGCCCGCTGGTCACCGACCCGCAAGGAATGCCAAGCCAGATAGACGCCCCGATGGTGCCGGTGATCCTCCGGCGCCATCTCGACTGCCCGCTCGCCCGACGGCGTGAACACCGGGTACAGACAGCAGGCGCTGTTCGCCGTCAACGGACTGCCCTCGGGCTTGTCGGTCAAATACTGAAATACCGGCTGGCCGTCCGCACGTTGCAGCACCTTGCCGTACTCCTCCGCCACCAAGCTCCAGCGAGCCGGTTCGGCCGCGAAACTGGTGGTTAGCAGCAGGCCCGCCAGCAGGAAGACGACACTTCCCGACAGGGGGCGCGTAAGCGTTGAGAAATGGGACATGTGCAAGCTCCTTTCGATCCAAGCAGTCGATTCAAGTCTTCAATCCACGGAGGTCCGCTTCCCAGCGTTCTTCGCTTTGCAGCAGAGCTTCCCAGCTGACGCTTTCACCCGTGTACGCCGCCTGACGCCCCAAGATGCTCACCAGATTGCTGCGGACACTGGCAGCGACGGTGGGGTTCTCGTGCCGACCTTCCTGAATGTCCGAGTAGAACGCGGCGATGTTTCGCACCGCGCCCTCGCGAAAGATGCCCGGCGAACTGCCGCCGCGATGGAAGTTCTCGCCCCGGATCAACGTCGCACCGCCATACGCCGTCTCCAAAACGCCCCGCGTCCCGAACATGCGATTGCGAATCCCCTCCGGCTGAGTGCCATGTCCGTCGAATTGCCGCGAACTGAAGGTGATGCCCACCTTGTTCGGATAGCGGAACACCAGACTGAACGTGTCGCAACAATCGCCGAAGTCTCGTAGCTTGCGATCGGCCGTGCCCCACGCACTCAGCGGCGGCTGGCCCATGATCCAACTCATCACATCCAGCGTATGCACGTTCTGCTCGGTGATCACATCGCCCGACATCACCCGGTCCAACCCCCAAGCTCGTAGCCGTGTCTCGGGGTTATCCGGCTGCTCCTGCAGGTAGCGGATCTGGCGCAGCCAGGGGATCCCGGCATGGTAGCTGGCTTCACCGAACACGAATTCGCCGATCGCTCCCTCGTGCACGCGGCGAATGCACTCCACGTAGTGCTCGTCGACCCGCGTCTGATAATCGACCAGGAAACACAGGCCGGTAGCCGTCGCCCGCTGGCCGCTGGCTTCGATGCTCAGCGAACCGGGCACGTCCACGGCGATGGGCTTAGCCAAAAACACATGCTTGCCCGCGTCGACCGCCGCCGCCGCCTGAGCCGGATGGAAGTAGGGCGGCGTTTCGATCACCAGCGCGTCCACCTCCTGCTCGATGACCCGCCGGTAACCGGCTAAGCCCGTAAAGCGGCGGTCGCCGGGGACCTGGAAACGCTCGCCCAACTGATCGACCCGGTCGCGGAAATAATCGGCGACCGCCACCATCGTGTAGCCCCCGTGCTGCAAGAACAAGTCGGTGATCCAGTTGCCGCGACTGCCGCAACCGACCAGCCCCAGACGGATCTTGGCATTCGCCGAAGCACCGCGAACGGCTTGGGGCGAAACGATCGACCAACCCATCGCCGCAGCAGACGTGCCCGCGACAAACTCACGCCGCGAAAGCCGACCACGCTCGACACCCGCCGTCACTTCAAAACCGGTTCTCATGCCACGCTCCTTTCCCGTTGCAATGTAAGTATCCCCAGGGGAGAAGCAAAAAACAACCACGGGGCTCCATGAAACCACCCACGTGGGTAACGGGCGCTGGCTGGGAAACCGTGCGATCGGGCTCCCGCTTTCCGTTCCCCGTCGAATCAAATTTCACCTTGCCCCAATGGCAACCAAGGCCTTAGTCCTGGTCGCCCGCCGCCTGCGGTCGGCCAAATACTTCGACCTCGACGTAATGATTCAAATCGTTGGCCGTGTTGCCGTTGCTGTACAAACGCACATAACGCCCCGCGACGCCCCCCGCCTCGATCGGATGACCCAGATTGGTCTCGATGTAAGGCCGATCGCGACCGATACCCTGGCCAGCACTGTTGTCCTGGTCGTTGTTGTAGATCGTCTGCACTCCCTCGGTAAACTCGGGATCGTCAGAGACCTGAACAATCACGTCATGGTAACTGCGAGCCTCGCGGAAATAGTGCCAAACCCACACCACGTGGATCTCGCAACGCGACTCCAAGTCGATCTGCACCCACTGCAGCATCGGCGCCA
>SLMF01000204.1 GCA_007133715.1 Planctomycetaceae bacterium | reverse complement strand
GCACGGTTTTCGATTTGAGACCTTCGGTCGGGCGTTTCGGCGGGGTCGGGAGACCCGCGCCGAGCGGGGTCGGGAGACCCGCGCCGAGCGAGGTCGGGAGACCCGCGCCGAGCGAGGTCGGGAGACTCGCGGCGGGCGTTTCGGCGGGGTCGGGAGACCCGCGCCGAGCGAGAGTACTGAACGACGTCCGCCAACGGACGGGCGTCACCACGCTGCACATCACCCACAACTGGAGTGAGGCCGAAACGTTAGCCGATTGCGTGTTCCGCCTCTGCGACGGCCGCATCCGGACGGAGCGAGCCGCCGCTTGAGCGGTGCCAGACTGGCAATCAGTCGTTGGCGTCGTCCACCTGATGCCCGGCGTGGATGATCCCGGTACCGACCGGTTGGGCATGCAGGGGCGATTCGAAGTTTGCGGCGCCGCTGCGCAGCGGATTCGCGACCTCGCCCGCCGTTTGGACAATGCCGGACGGGCGGGCCTGCGATTCGCTACGCAACCGGGTCACCGGTCCCAGCGACTGCAGCGGCGGCAGTTCCTCCGGCTGCGGAGCCGGTTGCTCGGGAGCGGGGCGCGGAGCCGGCACCTCTTCCAAACCCCGCGGCGGCTGGAGCGTCATGTCTCGCACGTACGTCTCCACCGGACCCGCCACCGGACCCGCCACCGGACCCGGCGCCGGACCGCGACTGACCACGCCCGGGCGCGTGAAACCATAGTCCAGATAGTAGCTGGCATCCCGCTCGCGGGCGCGACCCTCGGCATCCCAGTACGCTTTGCTCGGCCAGGGCCCTTCGGCCAACTGGATCCCGCTGTAATCCAACAGCGAACCTTTGCGATAATGGATTTCCGCAAGCGACTTGTTGTACTCGATCAGGGCGATGTAGTAGTCCACGTGAGCTTGGGCTCGCCGCCGCTGGGCTTCCAGCACCAGATCCAGCGTGCCGCGACCGAACTGGAACTGAGCCGACGCCGCCTCCACCTCGACCTCCGCGGCCGCCCAACGGTTGAAATGCGTCTCCGCCAGAATGTAATTCGCGTCCAGATGCCGAACCACCTGGGTCAACAAATGGATCTCGTTCAACTCGGTGTCTTCCAGCTGGGCCTTCTCCCGCACCAGCTGCAATTGCGCGTTCCGCACGCCCGCCAGAGCACTGCGAAAACCGACCGGCATCGCGAAATTGAAGAAGAAACCGGCTTCCTGGTGATCGCCATCGGCCAATTGCCGCACCGCCGAGGTGCCCTCGAACGAACCGGCAGCCGTCGGATCGTGCGACCCGAACAAGTCGTCGCCCGTGCCCACCCAGCGGTACAGCACCCCGACGTCCAACTGCGGCAGCAGCTGGTTCTTGGCACTGATCAATTCCAATTCCCGCTGTTTGATCTGCCATTTCTTCTGCCGCAATTCCGGGCTGCGCACCAGCGTTTCGGTGCGGATCGTATTCCAGCAGAAATCGACTCGAGCCATCGTCGGTTCGTCGATCGGACGAATGAACCGACCGTCGGAGGCCGCCAAACCCATCAGCCACCGCAAGCGAGCTTCCTGGTCGTACAGATCTCGCAAACTCTGTTCGACCGAGGCCCGGAAATTGAAGTACTGCTCCCGCGCCTGGGCCTCCTCTTGCTTGGGTGCCACGCCCTCGGCCCGCTTCTCGTACACCTGCTTCCACAACACCTGAGCACTATCCCGACCGATCTTGGCCGTCTCCAGACTGCGGTAGGCCAGATGCAGATCCCAATAAGTCCGCTCGATGTCCAGCACCATGTTGCGGACCGACGATTCGAACACGGACAGGCTGATGTCGGTATTGATGCGTGCCAAGACGATCGGGATCCGATTGATCATCGTCCCGCGTCCGCGCAACAGCGGCTGATCCCAGCGGACTTCCAGGGCCGTCGTCCAGGAGCTGGGGGTCGCTTGCCCGGCCGTCCCCGGTCCGCCCCAGGGTCCTGCCCAGCGGCCGTAATCGGTCACATTTGCCACACTAAAGCGGGCTCCGGTGGCTGTCTTCTTCACCAGATCCGTCCTCAACCCCCCGTCATAACGATTGGAAACACTGGGAAAAGCATCGGCTGCGGCCTCGATCTGCCGGTTCAAGGTCCGATCGCTCCGATTCCAGAACGCGCCGCCCGGCTGGTTTCCGGTGATGCGGAGTTGGGCGTCAAAGTCGGCCAGCGCCGATTCGACGCCACCTGCCTGGGCCGCCGTCACCCGCTGGAGCAACGGGCCCGTGGTCGCGGTGCCGCTGGGCGCCGTTTCCGTGATCGCCGGATCGTAGACCGTCGGGGCACCCGCGGTGCGGCCCGCCAGCGAATCCGCGAAACCGATGGGTGTCATACCCCCCAAAGTACGCACTACCTTGCTATTATTCAGAGCGATCGAGACACACTCTTCCAACGTCAGATCCCACATTTCATCGAATTCGGGGTCGGTCAGGGTCAGGGGGGCGCGCGATTCAGTCGTTTCGGCCAAGCTGGTCGTACACACGTCGGGGTATTCGATGCTGGTCGCCTTGTCCAAATAATGCGACAGATCCCCGTCGTCATGAAAATAGAAAGGGCGAGTGGGATGACAGCCGGTCAAGACGGTGATCCCGATCAGCAGCAAGGCCAGTTGCTTATGGAGTTGCCGACTCATCGATTGGCTCGTTCCTTGGAAGTGTGCGTGGCTGTGCCCCACGACGCGGTAGGTCGAAGGGGGATCATGGATTCTCCAAGCGAAAATCGGCCCGCTTCCGGCGCACCGGACTCCAGGCGTTAAGGGCCCCCCCTCAACCGTTGCCGCCATCGACGGGCAATTGTCAAGCAACTATCCCGCGCAGAGCAATCAGCACATTTGGTATCGACGACCTAACCGGCAAACTTTTGTTTTTCCCCGCAATCGAAAAATTTTACCAGCGGTGCGGTCGGCCAACGAATTGAGAGCCCCTATAAAGTACTGCTTCACGCAGAACATGGGAAATCTGAGCGATGTAGGAGATTGAGGTGGCCGTCTCGACGCGATCAGCTCACGCTGGCACGCCAGCAAGAATTGGCAAGTAGGCTCAAGCCGCCGATGCGTTGTGAACTCTCGGCAACCGTGCGTCATTTCCCGCAGCCGTGATCGCCTTCTGCTGATTCGAGTCCGCAACGAGGCTGGTCGATGGCAAAAGCTCCCCGGTCTGGGGAACCGGCAGCCCAGGAGCTTGCTGCCCTGAACCGTCTGCTGCGCATATCGCTCGTCCCCTTCCAGCTTTTCGAGGTCACATGGGTTCTGGCCGCTGTAGACGATTTCCACCTCGTTCTTACCGAGCATGCAATCCTCTGGCTGCACGGCGCATTCCCGACGCAGGAGCCGCTGTTTCGATGTTGCTCCGCCCGCAGCGCTGTGGCCGGTCTCTGACCGAGCCACCCCGCCGACCGAAGGTCTTCCCGGTTTCGGCGGGGTCTGAGACCCCTTCGAACGATGTAGATTATTTCCTGCGAGTTGCCTAAGTGACTAAGATTTCTTCTCCCAAGGCCTGCAACCCGTTG
>SLMF01000032.1 GCA_007133715.1 Planctomycetaceae bacterium | reverse complement strand
GTGACTGGCAGTTGCCGCAGGCGACCTGCTGCGATCATAAGGTTCGAAATGGGGAGGTACGCTCTGGCTGTGGGGAGGGTACTGGCGTTCGTGGCCCGGTTCCCAGTTTCGCGGTCCCTCGAAGATCAGACGTCGGCGTTCAGTGGTCTGGGAGTCACCACTGGGAGGTGCCCGTAGCGAGTCCGGCGGTACCGGCAGTTCGCCGGGAGACCGGCCCTCGGGCCGAATTGGCTCCATCGGCGGGGGGTCGTCGTCCAGGTCGGGCAGAGGACGGGCTGCCGGATCCGCCAGCACCGAACTCTCGTCCGTGATCTCAACAAAATGGGCGGGAACTACGCGGGAGGCTGGAGCGATCCAATCCGCTTGCAACTCCTGCAACGCAGGCCGACCCCGAGACCGAAGCGTACCCACAACCTCGACCTGCTGGCCCGCAAAACGGGTCAAATCCACCCGCTCGGAACCCGCCACGTGATACAAGGCTTCGCCCCGCTCGTCCAACAGAACGTACTGGCTGCCCCGAGGGTCGACCTGTTTTTCCAGCACGCCGGTCGCGGCCAGTCGCACCGCGGATTCCGAAGCGTCGGTCGAGCGGACTGCGGCGGGCAAAGCTGCCAGCGCAACCCCGAGTAACCAGCAATGAAAGCGTCGTGCCATGGAATTTTTCGCCGAAAAGGCTCAAGATCTTGAAAAGAGCTGCCGGGGATCTAACGAAATCCGCCCCGCAGATCAAGGCCGATTCCCCCTCGTACCGCAGAAGCCCCGCCGAGCAACACGGTGCTTCTGCGGGGCGTTGTTTCTGTTGACTTCTCCCGCGATTGTGCTGTTTTTTGCTGCTCGTGGTGGCCGTTAGCATCACTAAGAGCCCGAGGTTGTGACCATGACAATCGCCGCATGCTATCTGTCCGCAGAGGGTCTTGTATGGGCAACCGACAAGAACGCCGGAGGAAGAGGACGAACTGAGCCGGATTACACAGAATTACTCCGGTGGATTCTGCTTGGGGGGGTATTTGATGAAAGACCGTCGGCCCGCCGCTTTTGAGGTGCGGTACGCTCCGACCCTTACCGCTCCAGTCCCGATCGAAGCGCTTGCCGTCGGAAGCACCCGATTCTGGGGCTGCCCAAATCTGTTAGACCGGCTATTATATGGTATCGACGAGCCCCTCTTCATGCGAATTTTTCAGTCGACCAAGTGGACCGGGAGCGAGAAAGACCTGCTCGACTTGGTTCAAGCGTCGTGTCTGGGCCAACCTCGCGACTTGCCAATCCGCGAGGCGATTGACTGGGTGCATGCATCGATTTACACTACAATCAAGATGCTGAAGTTTTCGCATATCGCCCCCGTATGCGGGGGTCCTGTAGAGATTGCTGCTATCACCACCGACAGAAAATTCCGTTGGGTACGTCACAAGAGTTTTGATGCAGCCATTGGGGAAGGAGGCTTTTTCGATGTCTACTGTGACCGACGATGATCTCCAACGGGAAATTCGGGCGAAACTGCATGAGCTTCCTCCGGCCGATTGGGTTAGAGCAATGATCGAAGAGTACCAGCGCACAGGCTCATACCGCCCGAAAGATCTGCGACAATTACTTGGCGATCCAAATCGGCCCGTCGAAGTCGGGTCCGATACCACCCAATCCCACTTGTTTTCGCACCGACCGGCTCGTTGAATCCCGATCCGAGGTAAATCGCCGAGAATCTGGCCAGCTACATCTCGATCCCGGCGTGTTCCTGGCGTTCCTTCAACAGACGCAACCGGCCACGTGATGGAGGCTGGAACAATTGCACGGCAATCAGACGGCCCCAACCGTGTTGGACAGCCGGTGCCGGGCGCTGGATGGTTCGGCCGGAGTGCTGGGCGTGTCCGCGTGAGAAGATATTCGCCTTCAAACTCCGGACTCTATCCGCATGGCTATCCCACGGACCATCTGTGGCAGGAGGTTTGGCAACGCGACTCGTGGCTCGACATTCTGGCCCGCTTCCAGCATCTGCACCAGAGAGGCGCTCCGGGTTCCTCGTGGCCTTTCAGTACGGAAGAGGGGTTTTTCTGCGGGGATCCCGGCTTCAGCGCAGGTTTTTCGTGTGTTTCGCGGTTGATTCGCCCCGAGTATCCGAGCGACGCGCACGGGACCAGCCGATCTTGACCTCCCGCGACAGGTTGCGTAATCTGGGCCTTGCTTATTTTTTGGGGACCGTTTCCCGGTCATTCGTTCGCACACAGGCAAGGAAGCTAACCTTATGAAGACCGCCCCCTCGAACCTCCCCTCCTCCTCCAATCCGGATTCGCCCCCGGAAGCGGTGCCCCTGCTGGACGTCCAGCGTGGAAACCAGCCGCTACGTGAAGAAATCCTGGCGGCGATCCGAGGGGTTTGTGATTCGGGTCGATTCCTCTACGGCCCCGATGTCCAGCAACTGGAACAGTCGGTGGCCGCGATCTGCCAGACCCAGCACGCCGTCGGCTGCGCCTCCGGCAGCGATGCCCTGCTGCTGGCCCTGATGGCGCTGGATATCAAACCGGGCGACGAGGTGATTACGCCCAGCTTCACGTTCTTTGCGACGGCCAGCTGCATCTGGCGGCTGGGGGCACGCATCGTGTTCGCCGATATCGAAGCGGACACGTTCAACATCGACCCGGCCCAGATCGAAGCGGCCATCACGCCAGCGACCAAAGCCATTCTGGTGGTCCATTTGTTCGGCCAATGTGCCCAAATGGATGCCATTCAGGCGATCGCCCGACGCCACGGGGTGGCCGTGATCGAAGACGTGGCCCAAGCGATCGGAGCCGAATTCCAAGGACAGCCCGCAGGATCGATGGGCGATATCGGCTGCTTCAGCTTCTATCCCACCAAGAATCTGGGCGGCTTCGGCGACGGAGGCATGCTGACCACCCAACGCCCATCGCTGGCCGACAAACTGCGGCAATTGTCCGCCCACGGCATGCAAATCCGCTACTACCACCACACGGTCGGTATCAACAGCCGCTTGGATTCCCTCCAGGCCGCCGTGTTGAATGTCAAAATCACGCAACTGGGAAGATGGTGTGAACAGCGGCGCGCCAATGCGGCACGGTACCACCAGCTGTTTTCTCAAGCCGGCTTGGCGGACTGGGTGCAGCTGCCATACGAAGTTCCCGATCGCTTTCACGTCTGGAACCAATTCACCGTCCGCGTGCCGCACGGTTTGCGGGATACCCTGCGGGGGCAATTGGCGGACCAGCAGATCGGTACGGAAATCTATTACCCGCTGGGCTTGCACCAGCAGGAATGCTTCCGCCCCTTGGGCTATGGACCGGGCAGTCTTCCGGAGACCGAGCGAGCGGCCCGCGAGGTGCTCAGTCTGCCGATCTTTCCGGAACTGGCCGATGTCGAATTGCAGCGCGTGGTGCAAGCGATCGGCGAGGTAGTCCGCCACAACCGCCAAGCGGCCTGACGGCCCGCGCACGGCGAAAACGGGGGACCCAATTCGGGGAAAACGAGAGCCGTTCGGCATCGTCGCTGAAAGACGGAACGGCAACCGGTAGAAGCGGCATCTTGCCGCTCTCCTGTTAACGCGGCTGTGCCCCAACCAAAAAAGGCTCCGCTCGTGCTCGTGCTCCTCGCGTTCGAGGATGAGGGCGACTGGATGAGGGCGACTGGATGAGGGCGACTGGATGAGGGCGACTGGATGATGCGCGCGAAAAGCGCGCATCTGACACCCTAAGAATTTAACGCGGCTGGAAGCCGCGTCTACAGCAACGCGGCTGGAAGCCGCGTTTACGGCGGTGGTGATCGCGGTGCGCAGCCGGATCGCTGGATCGAGAGCTTTCGGCAAGCGTGCATGATTCTGGTCAAACATCGCGATGCGAAAGCCCCCGCGATTGACGGTTCCTGCCGGAAAGCCGGGGAGTCAATCGCGGAGGCTTCGGGGCACATCGCGACGGTAGCGATATTCGACACACTCAGCTCAGCGTAAACGGACCGAATCGTCCACTTCGCTCGCCAAACGTTCGAGTTCCTCTTGGTCAAAGAAATAGACCGTGGTTTCCGCCACGATCGGAGTGCGGCTGAAATCGCTCTCCAAACGGGCGCGGACGGCAAAATCGCCCGCCGTGACACCCGTCGCCTGGAACTCCAGCTGCCCCTCTTGCCCCGGCTTCAATTGCAGGGCCGGGAAACTGATCCGCTGACCATCCTGAGCATACTCCGACGATTCCAACGGCACCATGGCATCCGGCAGAACTACCTGGACGGACACCTGCTCCGCCACCCGCGAGCCGTGGTTCTTGACGCGGACCGTGAATGTCTCCGCCGCCCCCACTTCATTGGCCTCGCTGCGATTGGTGACCGACAAGTCGACATTGGCTCGCGAGAAGACCAGCGTCAAATGCTCGTCGCGGGCGACCAACTGCGGAGTGCCCTCGGCCACCACCGTCTGCCGGTGCGGTCCGACCTGCCCCGCCACGGCCTTCACCATCAGCGAGCGGGATTTGCCCGGTGCGAGCGGTTCCAAACACCAGACCAGTTTGCGATGGTTGTCTTCCAAGTGCGCCTGGTCGGAAATCGCGGTGACCCGCAGACCCTCGGGAACACGCAGCGTGACCGCACCCTGCTCGATGGTCGTGTCACCGGGGTTCGAAACCACGATTTCGTACTCGCCCTCTTGATTCACAAACCCCCCTCGGGGTCCATTTAGTTGCACCTGCAAGGCCGGATGTAGAATGCGGACGCGGCTCTCGCTCTCCACCTGACGCCCATCGGCCGTCACCGCAACGAACTGGCCCACCAGCCATTCTCCCTCCGTGGCCCGCGCGGTAAAACGGTATTCCTGCGACTCGCTGCCACTCAGACTGGTGGTCTCGGGCGCGGTTCGCGATGCGGAAGCGGCTGCGGAAGGAAAGTCGGGAGTCAGCACGACGTCGCGGGCGACTCCATCGCCCACATTCTTCAACACGACTTGAAATTCAACCTCCTCGCCCACCACCACCGTTTCCGGTGCGCGCGATTCGATCATCACCTCCGGCCGACGGATTTGCATCGCCGATTTGGTCGACGCGGCAAAAAAGGCACGCGTCTCCAAATCCACCGGACCCGGTCGCTCCGGTATCAAATCGATCACGATCCGATGCTCGGAACCCGCCGCCAAATCGCCGATCTCGAATTGGATCATCCGGTCCGAACTCATGCTCGGCGCCGGTACCGCGCCCTGATACGTGACACTGTCCGGCAGCTGCGTCTGGATCGAGACCCCTTCCGCCACCGACTGACCACTATTTTTGACGATAATCGCCACCTGGGTCTTCGTGCCTACGTTGATCTCCGCCAGCACGCTAGTCTGAATCGAGATGGCGGGAACCGCCGTCGCGACGTTTCTCTCTGACTCGCTCGCCAGTACGCGACCCGCTCCAAGGAGGGAGATCACCAGCGCAAGTCCGCAGACGATTCCTTTCGTTCGCATTCTTCAATCCCTTCATTTTCGAACCCGCCAATGGGAATCCACTATTCTTCCAATCGATCGTATCGGCGATTACGGCCCGGCAACTTGAACGACCTCGCACGATCCGCGGGGCTTGAGTGGTTCGTTTGGCTGCTTACATCACCTGCCTACGAAGGGTATTCGCCTCCGTGGGAAGCGGATTACAGAATTTTGCCCAATTTGACGCGGTTCACAGCGAAAAGACTTCAGCCGACACCCACTTGGGCGCATAATTAGTTCGATCAGTCAATAAAAAGGGTTTAGGCAATGTCGGAGTTCCTGGAGTTTTTGCACAGCTGCTTCTCGGGGGCGACACTCCCGGCCAGCTTGCTGTTGCTCCTGCTCAGCGTGTACTGGTCGCTGGCCATCCTGGCCGGGATGGATCTGCAAATCCTGGATTTCGACCTGGATCTGGATGGTCATCCGGATCTGCAGGAGGTGGTGGGTGTCGGCGTGGTGCTGCTGCGGTTCTTGCACCTGGGGCGCGTGCCCTTGGTGATCTGGTTGAGCGTATTCTCACTTCTTTGGTGGGCAGTCTCGGTGGCGTTTGATCGGTGGTTGGACGATCCGCTGCTGCGCGAGTCGTGGTGGGTGGCGGGGCAGTACGCTCTCCGGAACGCGGCCTTGGCGTTGGTGGGGACGAAGGTTTTGACCTACCCCTTGCGAGGAAAATTCGACGTTTCGCCGCCCCATCCCGCAGAACAGATGCTGGGAAAGACCTGCCGGGTGGTCAGCAGCGTGGTGAACGAGCAGTTTGGTCAAGCGGAGTATGCGACGGAGGGGGCACCGTTGAGGCTCCATGTTCGGACGCAGGACGGTCCTCCGTTGTCTCAGGGGGATGCGGCCACGATTGTCGGTTTCGATCCCGCAAAGCAAATCTATTTCGTGACAACCGGGGAAGCAGAGGTGGAGTGATGGAGATCCTGTTGATTGTCGGCGCCGTGTTGGCGTTGTGTGTGTTTGGTTTTGTGGCCGTCGCCTTTTTGTTGAACACGTTTTACCAAAAGGTGGGTCCGGAAGAGGCGCTGATCCGTTCCGGTTGGCATGGGTTGGTGGCCGTGACGGGCCAGGGGATCATGGTCTACCCCGTGGTCCACCGGGGCGAGCGGATGGATTTGTCGGTGAAGCGGATTCCGATCCACCGCAAGGGCAGCCAGGGCTTGATCTGCCGGGATAACATGCGGGCGGACATCGAGGTGGCTTTCTTTGTCCGCGTGAACAACACGCGGGATGCGATCCTGCAGGTGGCGCAATCGCTGGGCTGCCGCCGGGCTTCCGATCAGGCTGCGCTGGTCGAATTGTTTGATGCCAAGTTTTCCGAGGCCTTGAAAACGGTCGGCAAGCGGTTCGATTTCGTCGAGTTGTACGAGGAACGCGACAAATTCAAGGAGGAGATTCTGAAGGTCATCGGGACCGATTTGAACGGCTACGTGCTGGACGATTGTGCCATCGACTATCTGGAACAGACCTCGGTGGGCATGATGGATCCGCAGAACATTCTGGATGCGATGGGGATCAAGAAGATCACGGACCTGACCGCGCGGGAACATATCCTGGCCAACGAGATCAATCGCGAGAAGGAGAAGACGATCAAGAAGCAGGACGTCGAGGCGCGGGAGGCGATTCTGGTGTTGGAGCGGCAGCAGATCGAGGCGGAGCAGAAGCAGCAGCGGGAGGTGGCGGAGGTCACGGCGCGGCAGCAGGCCGAGGCCCGCATGGTCCAGGAGCAGGAGCGTTTGCGTTCGCAGAGCGCCCAGATCCGCACGGACGAGGAGTTGATGGTGGCCGAGGAGAACAAGGAGCGGCAGGTGATTGTGGCCCAGCGGAACAAGGAGCGGACGGACGCGGTGGAACGGGAGCGTGTCACGCGGGACCGGGATCTGGAGGCGACCGAGCGGGAACGCGTGGTGGCCTTGGCTCAGATCGACAAGGACAAGGCGGTCGAAGTCGAGCGGCGGAACATTCAGGAGGTGATTCGCGAGCGGGTGGCGGTCGAGCGGTCGGTGGTCGAGGAGCAGGAGCGGATCAAGGACACGGAGCAGTTTGCCGGGGCGGATCGGCAGAAGCGGGTCCAGGTGACGCAGGCGGAGATGGCGGCTCAGGAGGCGATGGTGCGGCAGGTCAAGGCGGCCGAAGCGGCCAAACTGGCAGCGGCCCTGCGAGCAGAACAGGTGGTGGTCGAAGCCGAGGCCGAGCGGCAGGTTTCTGAAAAGCAGATGCAGGCCACCAAAATGCTGGCGGAGGCCAAGACGGCCGACCAGGCCGCGGGCGGTCTGGCCGAGGCCCAAGTGATCCAGGCCAAAGCGACGGCCCTGGAAAAACAGGGCACGGCCGAAGCCAATGTGCTGAAATTGAAGTTCAGCAGCGAGGCCCAAGGCATCGAAGAAAAAGCGGAGGCCATGAAGCTGTTCGACAGCGTCGGCAAAGAACACGAGGAGTTCAAGCTGCGGTTGAACAAGGACAAGGATATCGATCTGGCCACGATCGACGCCCAGCGGTTGATCGCTCAGGCCCAGGCAGGAATCGTCGGCGAAGCCCTCAAGAGCGCACGGATCGATATCGTGGGCGGCGAAACCAGCTTCTTCGACAAGATCGTGGAAGCGGTCCAGGGCGGCAAAGCGGTCGATCGCCTGGTGAATAACAGCCAGACCTTGACCGATGTGAAGAATACCTTCTTCAACGGCAATCCGGAATACTTCCAGGACAAGCTGCAGCAGTTCATCGGCCGCTTCGATCTGAGCGCCGAAGATATCAAAGATCTGTCGGTAGCCGCCCTGATCGCCAAAATGATGGGGATGACCGACAGCGACGAAGCAAAGAGTGAACTGAGTCGCCTGTTACATGCGGTCAAGCGTTTGGGGATCTCCGATCGTAAGGTGTCTGCGCTCGAATTGAAGGAAGCGTGATCTGATGGCTGACGACGCCCGCACCCCGGCCGCCGAGCCCGCTGCGATCCAGCTGGAAGGCGGCACGTACGAGGTCATTCGGAATCGGTTGCAGACTCAGGCACGCGAATTGCGCAACCGCCTGGAACTACTGAACCAGGCGCGCAAGGAGGTCTTCGGTGCGATCGAGACGCGGCTGGTCAGCACCGAACGGATTACCACCGAGCACAATTGCGTCCCCCGCGATCTGGTGGCCATCGGCAACCGCTTCATCTTCGGCTACAACGTGCACCTGGGGTTGAAGACGGAAACCCAGTTGTCGGACGTGTTCGCAGTGCATGAACTCCGCGAGGGCACGTTCCATCAGCATGATCTCGAGCTGATTCGCGACGAGCGTTTCGAACGCGATCTGCGCGAGGTCTATCGCTACTATCGCCATGCGGTGTTCGCCAAGTTTTCGCTGATCGGGCCGCATCTGTTCATGGTCTTCCGCGTGGGCCAGCAGGTTTCGGATATCAAGACGTTCAAATGGGCCCTGGACGGCTCACGGCTGGTGTATCTGGACAACCGCAGCGACCACGAGTTCCGCTACCCGCCGCAATACGAGTTCCCGTGGGTGCGCACCACCCGGGACCAGCATCGGCCGGGGGTGCATCCGCACATCTCGATCGAGGATCGGGTGTTTGTCGAGACGGTGGGGGGCGATCTGACGATCAAGATCGAAAACAACACCGACTCGGGCGAAGGTATCTACGCGGAGGATGTCGAGAACAAGGACCAGACGCTGGACGACGGCGAGTTCTCTTACGCGATCGTCGGCAACCTGATCCTGCTGAAGATCCGGCCCTATCTGGAACGCGAGTTCCGCTATATCGTCTACAACGAGAAGATCCAGCAGGCGCTGCGGCTGGATTCGCTGGCTCACGCCTGCGTGCTGCTGCCGGACGATCACGGGATCATCTTTGCCAACGGCTACTATTTGCAGAGTGGCGAGTACAAGGTTTTCGAGAACGAATGGACGGACATGCTGTTCGAGCGGCGGCTGGCGGCCCCGAATGGCGAGGACTATTTGTACGTGTTCTACAATCGCGACAGCGGCGAACACGTGCTGTTGCGTTACAATGTGATCGACCAGCAGTTGCAGACCCCGCTGCCGTGCAACGGGGCGGCCTTCTTTCCCGGCGGCGAGTTGATCCTGTTCCGCGCCCAGCAGGAGCCGCAGAAGCATCATGCCCTGCAGATCTGGCAGACGCCTTACCTCCGCCAAGAGATCGTGCCGCCCGCCAAATCCGATTCCCTCCTGTTCAAGATCGGCAACCGCGATCTGGTCCGGGCCATGGCCGAATGCCATGAGGTGCTGAACCTGATCGCCAAGGAGGACACCTACGGCAATCTTTATGTCGATCTGGCCAAGCTGGCGGGCGACGTATGCGACAGCTATTTCTGGATCGACAGTCCCGAGTGTTTCCGCCTGCAGGAGGTGTTGGCCGAGATCCGCGGCACGGCCTCGGCGGCGATCGAGGAGTTCGAGAAGGTCACGCGGCTGCGAGAAAACACCGCGCGCGAGACCCGCCGCGTGGCGGGGCAGGCCGAGGAGATTCTGGCAGCCCTCCACCGTCGCCGGTTCGAACACGTGGACGATTTCGTCCGCTCGCTGGCCGAACTGCGGGCCGTCCGCGGAGAGATCATCAGCCTCCGCGATCTCCGCTATGTCCATCCCGAACGCGTCCAGCAGCTGGAAACGGAGGTGGTCGAACATGCGGACCGGCTGGCCCAGCGTTGCGTCCAGTTCCTGCTGGACCCGCGCGCGCTCGAACCCTACGCCCAGCGAGTGGATCAACAGGCCGCGGCGATCGAACCGCTGGCCCGCGTCCGCGACGCGCGCCAGTTGGAAGCACAGGTCGGCGAAGCCGCGCGGGATCTGGAATTGCTGATCGATATCGTCAGCAACCTGAAGATCGACGACGCGCTCCAGCGGACCACCATCGTCGACCATATCTCGGCGATCTTCGCTCGCGTCAACACCGCCCGGGCGGGCCTCAAACGCAAGATCAAGGAACTCCTGTCCGTCGAGGGCGTGGCCGAATTCGCCTCGCAAATGAAACTGCTGAACCAGAGCGTGGTGAACTACCTGGACGTCAGCGAGACCCCGGAAAAATGCGAAGAACTGCTCACCCGCCTGATGATCCAGCTGGAAGAGCTGGAAGGCCGCTTCGCCGAGTTCGACGAGTTCGTCCAGCAGCTGACCGAGAAGCGTGACGAGATCTACAACGCCTTCGAGACCCGCAAGCTGCAGTTGGTCGAAGCCCGCAACCGCCGCGCCGGGTCGTTAACCCGCGCCGCCGAACGGATCCTGAAAGGGATCCAGGCCCGCGTCGGGGCGCTCCCCACGATCCAAGATATCCACAGCTACTTCGCCGCCGACCTGATGATCCAAAAGGTCCGCGACCTGATCCAGCAGCTGGCCGACTTGGGTGACAGCGTCAAAGTCGACGACCTGCAGAGCCAGTTGAAGACCATCCGCGAAGATGCCGTCCGCCAGCTGAAGGACCGCCAGGAGCTGTTCGTCGACGGGGCGATGATCATCCGGCTGGGAAAACACCGCTTCTCCGTCAACGTCCAGCCGCTGGAATTGACCACCGTGCTGCGCGAGGAACAGATGTGTTTTCATCTGTCCGGCACGAATTTCTTCGAACCGATCGAAGATCCGGAACTGCTCGAGCTGCGCGACTTCTGGGAACAGGAGGTGGTGTCCGAGAACCGCCACGTCTATCGCGGCGAATACCTGGCTTACCAACTGCTGCTGTACCTGACCCGCCCGGCGGCTGAACCGGGCGAATCCGTTCCCACGGGCGCAGAACTGCTGGAGTGGGACGATGCGGCCCGCGAAGCCTTCATCCAGCGGTTCATGGGCCCCCGCTACCACGAATCCTATTCCAAGGGCGTCCACGATCACGATGCGGGCCGACTGCTGATGACGCTGCTGGAAATGCAGCACACCGTCGGCCTGCTGCGTTTCTCGCCGCCAGCCCGAGCCATGGGGCAATGCTTCTGGCGAGCCTTCGGCGATCGGGAGCAGAAGCGGCGGATGCAGGCCCAATTGGCCGGCTTCGCCACCGTGGCCCGCCTGTTCCCGGAAGCCTCGGCCCAGCAACAGTATCGCACGGAATTGCTCGACATGCTGGACGCTTGGGCCCGACAGGCGGGGCTGTTCGAACCCTGGCGGGCCGCGGAGGCGGCCGAATACCTGTTTGCCGAACTCAGCGGCGATGCCCGCTTCGTGGTCAGCCGGCATGCCGTCGCGTTGTGCGAGGCCTTTCAGCGGCGCCTGCGCCAGCACGATTACACGGCCCGCTTCCACGCTTCCCTCCAAGATCTGCAGGACGACCCGACCAGCACCCTGCTCCTGCTCCGCGATTGGGTCTCCTCGTTCCTGGACCACCGCGGTTCCCGCGAGCACGAGGATGGCGAATACGTGGACGAAGTGGCCCTGCTGCTGTGGGACGATCCGCCCCGGCCGGAACGCGTGCTGGAGGGCCAAGTCACGCGGGAGGTCGACGGATTGGTCGGCTCCCACCCGCAGCTCCAGCAGGGAACCTACCGCTTGAACTATAACCACTTCCTGACCCGCTTGAGCCGGTATGAGCGGGAGGTGGTCCCCCGCTTCCGCCGCTATGTCGCTCGGAAAAAAGAGCTGGTCCAGCAGACCCGCCACACCCTGAGACTGGACGAATTCAAACCCCGTGTGCTCACCTCCTTCGTGCGGAACCGGTTGATCGACCAGGTCTACCTGCCCCTGATCGGCGACAACCTGGCCAAACAGATCGGCGTGGCCGGCGAGGCGAAACGCACCGATCGGATGGGACTGCTGCTGGTCATCTCGCCGCCCGGCTATGGCAAGACCACCTTGATGGAATACATCGCCAACCGCTTGGGCATCATCTTCATGAAGATCAACGGGCCCGCCGTCGGGCATCAGGTCACCTCGCTGGACCCGGCCGAAGCGCCCAATGCGGCCGCCCGGGAAGAACTGCACAAATTGAACCTGGCCCTGGAAATGGGCGATAACGTGATGCTCTACGTGGATGACATCCAGCATTGCCATCCCGAGTTCCTGCAGAAGTTCATCTCGCTCTGCGACGCCCAGCGGAAGATCGAAGGCGTCTATCGCGGACGCACTCGCACCTACGACCTGCGCGGACGGAAAATCTGCGTCGTCATGGCCGGAAACCCCTATACGGAAAGCGGCGAAGTGTTCCAGATCCCCGATATGCTGGCCAACCGGGCTGATATCTATAACCTGGGCGAAATCATCGGCGATTCCCGCGACGTGTTCGAAATGAGCTACCTGGAAAACTGCCTGACCTCCAACCCGGTGCTCAACCAACTGGCCGCCCGCAGCCAGCAAGACGTCTACGCCATCCTCCGCATGGCCCAGGAAGACGTCCGCCAAGGCGTCGAACTGGAAGGCAACTACAGCTTGGAGGAAATCAATGACTTCGTGATCACCATGCGGAAACTGCTCCGCGTCCGCGATGTCGTCCTCCAGGTCAACCAGCAGTATATCCGCTCGGCCGCCCAAGCCGATGAATATCGGACGGAACCGCCTTTCCTGCTGCAAGGTTCCTACCGCAATATGAACCGCATCGCCGAACGTGTGCTGCCGATCATGAATGATCAGGAACTCGAGTCGCTGATCCTGTCGAACTACGAAAACGACGCTCAGACGCTGACCCGCAATACGGAAGCAAACCTGCTGAAGTTCAAGGAACTGCTGGGACGGCTGAACCCGGAAGAAGCCCGACGCTGGGAGGATATCCGCCGTACGTTCCAACAGAATCTGCGGATGAAGGGCATCGATACCAGCGACCAGGTCGGCCAAGTGATCGTCCAGTTGCGAGAATTCAG